>JBHICX010000412.1:0-2119 GCA_046759805.1 Kiloniellales bacterium
AGTGGGCTGGTGCGATTCCACGTAAGTGGATACTGCCTTAAGGGAGGGCCACCCGCTTGCCAAGGGCGCAAGGCGCCGCGCCGACGGGCTGTAAACCGTCGCTGGGACTGCTATATACGCCGCATGGGCGTCAATCTCGTGTTCGGCCTGTCCGCGCTGGTCGCCCTGGTGCCGGCCGCCCTGGTGCCGCTGCGCCGCCGCGACGGCCGTGACGCCGTCTATTGGTGCGTGCTTGCGGTCGCCGTGGCCGGGCCGGTGGCTTGGGCCTCGGCACAGCTTGGCGGCACCTGGCGCACCGGGCTTTCGGTGACCCTGTGGGTCACCATCGCCGCCAGCATGCTCCTGTTTGCCATTCTGGCCGCCGCGACCCGGCATGTGTGGCGGCTGACGCCCCTGATGCTGCCCTACATGCTGCTGCTCGCCGTGACCGCGTTGGTCTGGCAGCAGGCGCCGGAACGCCCGCTGGCCACGGCGGTACCGGGCGGCTGGTTGCAGGCACACATCCTGGCCTCGGTGGCGGCCTACGCCCTGTTGACCATCGCCGCGGTTGCCGCGCTGGCGGTGTTCTTGCAAGAGCGAACCCTCAAGTCGAAACGGCCCAGCGGCCTGACCCACCTGTTGCCGTCGGTGGCCGACGGCGAGGCGCTTCAGGTACGTCTGCTGGCCGCCTGCGAGACGGTGCTGGGTCTGGGGCTGTTGAGCGGCATGGCGGCCCAGTATCTGGGGACCGGCACGTTGATCGAGTTCGAGCACAAGACCTTGCTCTCGTCGCTCGCCTTCCTGGTCATCGCGGGGTTGCTGGTGGCCCATTACCGCACCGGGGTGCGCGGCCGCCAGGTGGCGCGCCTGTTGCTCGTGGCTTACCTCCTGCTCACCCTGGCCTATCCCGGCGTGAAGTTCGTCACCGATGTTCTCTTATCGTAGCAACATCTCCTCATAACATATTAAAACAAGCTGGTTTTATTGCCGGCCCGTTTTAGCGGCGGCGGTGCCCGGCCAACGGTTGCTTTCGCACGCTGTCAGGTTTAATTTGCCTAAGAAATGTGCAGAAGCAAAGGTGCCTAGAAAATGGGCAACGGGGCCTCTTTGGAGCGAATGGCGCAGCTCGAACCGGGCCTGGTCCTCAACGCCCTTCCGGACGCGGTGTTGGCCGTGACCGCCGACCACGAGCTGCTGTTCGTCAACGTCGCCGCCGAGCAGTTCTTCGGCGCCGGTGCCGGTCACCTGCGGACCCTTGGCCTAAAGGCACTTATTCCGGCCGACAGCCCGATCTTCGCGCTGATCTGCCAGGCCTTCGCCCACGGCGCTAGTGTGTCGGAACACGGGGTCGTCATCGAGACGCCGCGCACCGGGCTGCGCCATGTAACCGCCCGTGCCGTGCCGCTCGCGGACCTGGTGGTGTTGAGCCTCATGGAACACTCGCTCCGCAGCCGGATCGATCGGCAACTGGTTCACCGCGCGGCCGCCCGTTCGCTGACCGCGATGGCGGCGATGCTGGCCCATGAGGTCAAGAACCCGCTGTCCGGCATCCGCGGCGCGGCGCAGCTTCTGGAGCAGAATGCCCCGGCGGAGGACCGGTCGCTGACCCGTCTCATTTACGAGGAGGCCGACCGCATCTGTGCCCTGGTGGATCGGATGGAGATGTTGGCTGACGGCCGGCCGCTGCACCGCGGCCCGGTCAACATCCACGAGGTGCTGGGGCGGGTGCGTCTGTTGGCGGAAAGCGGCTTCGGCCACCATGTGCGGTTTGTGGAACGCTACGACCCGTCGCTGCCGCCGGTCGACGGCCATCGCGATCAGCTGATCCAGGCGGTCCTGAACCTGGTGAAGAACGCCTGCGAGGCGGTTCCCGCCGGCGGCGGCGAGGTCACGCTGACGACGCGCTACGAGCACGGCGTGCGGCTCGCCGTGGCCGGGCCGCAAGCGCGCGCGCGGCTGCCGCTGGTGATCGGAATCGAGGACAACGGCGGCGGCATACCGGACGAGATTCGGCCGCACAGCTTCGAGCCGTTCGTCACCAGCAAGCCCCACGGCAGCGGCCTCGGCCTTGCGTTGGTGGCCAAGATCATCGGCGACCATGGCGGTGTGATCGACCTGGAGAGCCGGCCCGGGCACACCG
>JBHICX010000413.1:0-2117 GCA_046759805.1 Kiloniellales bacterium
GCAAGGTGACCACCCTGATGAAGGGCCTGGCCAAGGTCGAGGCCGAGCGCCGGCGCGCCGCGGGCCAGGCAATGAACCGGCTCAAGGACGAGGTGAGCCGGGCCATCGAGGGGCGCAAGGCCGAGCTCGAGGACCTGGCGCTCGAGCGCCGGCTTGAAAGCCAGGCGGTCGACGTCACCCTGCCGGCCCGCGTGGAGACCCCGGGCTTCATCCACCCGATCAGCCAGACCGTCGACGAGGTGGTGGCCATCTTCGGCGAGATGGGCTTCCGGGTCGCGGAAGGACCGGACATCGAGGACGACTTCCACAACTTCACCGCCCTCAACATCCCGCCCGAGCACCCGGCCCGACAGATGATGGACACCTTCTATCTGCCCGAGCGCGCCGACGGCTCGCGCATGTTGCTCCGGACCCACACCTCGCCGGTGCAGATTCGCACCATGCGGCGGTCCAAGCCGCCGCTGCGCATCATCGCGCCGGGCCGCGCCTACCGCTGCGATTCGGACATGACCCACACCCCGATGTTTCACCAGGTGGAGGGCCTGGTGGTGGACCAGACGACCCATATGGGCCACCTGAAGGGATGCCTCATCGACTTCTGTCGCGCCTATTTCGGGCTGGAGGACCTTAAGGTCCGCTTCCGGCCCAGCTACTTCCCGTTCACCGAGCCGTCGGCCGAGGTCGACATCGGCTGCTCGCGGCAAGGCGGCGAGCTCAAGATCGGCGCCGGCGACGACTGGCTGGAGATCCTCGGCTGCGGCATGGTGCACCCCAAGGTCCTGGAGTACGGCGGCATCGACCCGACCCGTTACCAGGGCTTTGCCTTCGGCTTGGGGATCGAGCGCATCGGCATGTTGAAATATGGCATCCCGGACCTGCGCACGTTCTTCGAGGCGGACCTCCGTTGGCTGCGCCACTACGGCTTCGTGCCGCTGGAGGCGCCGACCATGGTGCGTGGCCTGTAGCGGACGCATGAAGTTCTCGCTCGCCTGGCTCAAGGAGCACCTTCAGACCGACGCCCCGGCCGGCGTCCTGGCCGAGCGGCTGACCATGCTCGGCCTCGAGGTCGAAGAGCTCACCGACCGGGCAGCCGAGCTGGCCCAATTCACCGTGGGGCAAGTGGTGTCCTGCGAGAAGCACCCGAATGCCGACCGCCTGACGGTGTGCCAGGTGGAGAACGGCAATGGGCGGACCCAGGTGGTGTGCGGGGCACCGAACGCCCGGGCCGGCATGAAGGGTGTGTTCGCACCCGCCGGCGTGCGGATTCCCGGCACCGGCCTCGACCTCAAGAAGGGGGTGATCCGGGGCGTCGAGTCCCACGGCATGCTGTGCTCGGAGAAGGAGATGGGCCTGAGCGAGGACCATGAAGGGATCATCGAGCTGCCGGAGGACGCCCCGCTGGGGGCGCCGTTCGCCGCGGTCATGGGCCTCGATGACCCGGTGTTCGACGTCGCGGTCACGCCGAACCGCGGCGACTGCCTGGGCGTGCACGGCGTGGCCCGCGACCTGGCGGCGGCGGGCCTGGGGCGCCTCAAGGCGTTCGAGCCGGAGCCGGTGCCGGGCAGCTTCGAGAGCCCGATGGTCTGGAAGCGCGAGTTTCCGGCCGGCTGGGGCGACGCCTGTCCGATGGTGGTCGGCCGCTATTTCCGCGACGTCAGCAACGGGCCCAGCCCGCCCTGGGTGCAGGATCGGCTGCGCGCCATCGGCCTGCGTCCGATCTCGGCGCTGGTCGACATGACCAACCTGGTGACCGTCGATTTGGGCCGCCCGCTGCACGTGTTCGACGCCGACAAGCTTACCGGCGACCTCGTCATGCGGTTCGCGCGGCCGGGCGAGTCGCTCCTGGCGCTCGATGGGCGCAGCTATGAGCTGGAGCCCGACATGGTGGTGATTGCCGATGCGCGCGTGGTGCATGGCATCGGCGGCGTGATGGGCGGCGAGATGAGCGGCTGCACCTCGGATACCAGGAACGCGTTCCTCGAGGTGGCGTTGTTCGACCCGGTCTCGGTGGCCGCTACCGGCCGCCGGCTGGGCATCGAGTCGGACGCGCGCTACCGCTTCGAGCGCGGCGTCGACCCGACCTCGGCGCTGTGGGGCGCGGAGGTGGCGGCGCGGCT
>JBHICX010000414.1:0-2117 GCA_046759805.1 Kiloniellales bacterium
CCTCACCCAACCTCGCCCCCCAATGGGGGGCGAGGGGCTGGGCCGTGCCCGTTGCGGCCGCGCTCCCTCTCCCGCTGGCGGGAGAGGGCCGGGGTGAGGGTGGACTCATGCGGAGACGGTCCGCCGGGTGCCACATTTGGTGTGACCTGACGCAACGGGATAAGGCCTTAGCATTTTTCTTGGTGTACTTTGTGCCTTGGTGGTGAAAGATTCGGCACCGGCAGAGGCCAAGACTTGTCGCAAGTGCAACACCAATGGCGAATCCCGGAGACCCGGCGATACCCGATTCCGCGTCCCCCGCCGAGCCGATCCTAGTCGCCCGCGACGACACGATCGTCACCGTCACGCTCAACCGGCCGGACAAGCTGAACGCACTCGACCGGACGAGCTGGCAGCGCCTGGGTACGATTATGGGTGCGTTGGACGAGGACGACTCGTTGCGTTGCATCGTGCTGCGCGGTGCCGGCGACAAGGCGTTCGCGGCCGGCGCCGACATATCCGCCTTCGAACGCGAGCGGGCCGACGTCGCCCAGGCGCGCGCCTACGGCGAGACGGTGCAGGCGGCGATGGGCGCGGTCGCCGCCTGTGGCCACCCGACGGTGGCGCTGATCAAGGGCGTCTGCGTGGGCGGCGGGCTGGAGCTGGCGTGCTGCTGCGACATGCGCATCTGCGGCGAGTCGAGCCGCTTCGGCGTGCCGGTCGGTCGGCTGGGCCTGACCATGGCCTACGGCGAGCTGAAGATGCTGTTGCAGTTGGTCGGGCCGGCGGCCGCGCGCGAGATCCTGCTCGAAGGCCGGGTGTTCGACGCCCGGCACGCCTGGCGCATGGGCCTGGTGAACCGGGTGGTGGCGGATGCTGAGGTCGAGGCCGAGACCTATGCCTGCGCCGGGCGCATCGCCGAGGGGGCGCCGCTGGTGGCCGGCTGGCACAAGAAGTTCATCGACCGCCTGGGCGACCCGCGCCCGCTGGAGGCGCATGAGATCGAGGAGGGCTACGCCAGCATGGCCACCGAGGACTACAAGATCGGCGTCCGCGCCTTCCTGCAGAAGAAGCAACCCAAGTTCACCGGCCGCTGAGATGAACGGTCCGACCGCGGGCCCACTGGCCGGCCTCAAGGTCATCGAGCTCGCCCATATCATGGCCGGGCCGGTGTGCGGGGGCTCCTGACGGACGCCGAGCGGGCGGCCCTCATCGACCACCTGGCGGCCAACCCCGATGCAGGGGAGGTAATGCCCCGCTCAGGTGGTGCACGCAAGCTGCGGTGGGCTGGACGTGGCAGAGGCAAGCGAGGCGGCGTGCGCGTGATCACTTTCTTCAGCGGTCCGCCGGTGCCGGTTTTCCTGCTTACCGTGTTCGGCAAAGGTGAGAAGGTCAACCTCAGCAGGGCCGAGTTGAACGCGCTACGCAAGCTGCTGGGCAGTTTGGTCGAAGAGTACCGGAGGAAATAGAGTTACATGTCCAAGGCCGGTGAGAGCATCCTTCGCGGCGCTCGCGAAGAGCTGGCCTACGCCCGCGGCGAACGCGAGGGGTTCGGCACGCACGTGCCCGAACGGGTTGACGTGCGAGCCATTCGTCGCAAGGCGGGGTTGTCGCAGGCCAAGTTCGCCAGCCAGTTCGGTTTCACGGTCGACTCCGTGAGGAACTGGGAGCAGGGCCGCCGTCAGCCGGACGTTGCCGCTCGTGCGTTCCTCATGGTCATCGACCAGGAGCCTGACGCGGTACGCCGGGCACTCTCGGCGCCGGTCGAGAAGAAGCGTCGGAGAAGCTAACCCGGTTCGCGGAAAAGCGTCTCGATGATCGGGCAGTGGGGTCTGGTGCCGCCGGCGCAGTCCGCCACCAGATCGTCGAGCACCGCCTCGAGCCGCCGCAGGTTGGCGATCTTGGCCCGGATGCCGCCGAGATGGGCGCGGGCCATCGCCTCGACCTCGGCGCAGCTCTGAGCCCCGTCGTCGGCGAGCCCGAGCAGGTCCCGCACCTCGTCGAGGCTGAAGCCCAGATCGCGGGCGCGGCGCACGAAGCTGAGCCGCTTGAGATGCTCTATGGCATAGCGCCGCTGGCCACCGGCGCTGCGTTCGGGCGCCGGAAGCATCCCGATGCGCTCGTAGTAGCGGATGGTT
>JBHICX010000415.1:0-2109 GCA_046759805.1 Kiloniellales bacterium
GGGGTGCCGCATTTGCACTTCCTGCCTTGCGTCACGTAGTCCCATCGGAGATCCGATAAAGCAAATTATCCAGTGTGTTTGCTTGCTCCCGCCCGGTGGTCCGTCACGGCTCCGGCGGCAGGGCCTCGAACGCGGCCATAAACGCGGCTGCGGCCGCCGCTACGTCGGCCGCCGAGGCGCCCGGTCGATAGAGCGCCGAGCCGATCCCGAAGCCGCCGGCGCCGGCGGCCCAGTACGCGGCCATCGCGTCCGGGGCGATGCCGCCGGTGGGCAGCACCGGCACGTCCTTGGGCAGTACCGCTTTCATCGCGCGTAAGACCGGCGGCGGCGCCGCCTCTGCCGGAAACAGTTTCAGCGCGTCGGCCCCCGCCTTGAGCGCCGTGAACGCTTCGCTCGGGGTGGCGAAGCCGGGCATGGCTTGCAAGCCGGTCGCCTTGGCCGCCTCGATCACCGCCGGGTCGGTGTTTGGCATGACCACGAAGCGCCCGCCCGCCGCCGGCAGCTGGGCCACGTCCTCGACGTCCATGACCGTGCCGGCGCCGAGCGCCACCATGTCACCGAAACGCGCGCTGAGCGCGGCGATGGCGTCGAGCGCATCAGGCCGGTCCAAAGGCACCTCGATGGCGGTGAATCCGGCCTCCACCAGGACGTCACCAATGGCCGCCGCATCGCCGGGCGCAATGCCCCGCAGGATTGCCACCAGGGGCAGCTCATTGAGGGCGTCGAGGAGGTCCATGGCCCGGACTCGACCACAGAATCGCGGCGCCGGCAAATCCGGCTTAGGCCTCGAACATCAGGCGCCCGAGCCGCCACAGGCCGCGCGCCGCTGCGCTCGCGCCGTCGATGACGATTGCGGTCCTGCCGCGGCGCTCGAAGGCCCGCGCGTAGCGCTCGGTCAAGGCACCGGCGCCAACGAGCACGATCGGCGCCTCGCCGGGGACCGCCGCCGGCCCGTGGCTCACGTCGTGGCCGATCAATATGCCGGACAGGTAGCTCGCGAGCGCCGCCGGCGGCAGCTCGCCAGTGAGGCCCAGGCTGCGGGTGCCGAACAGGTGATGCAACAGCCCTCCCGGCTCATCGGCGCGCCCGAGGCCCCGGTCGAAGGCCTCGGCGTGGTGTTCCTCGCCCTCGATCAGCCGGCCGAGGATGCTGTGCCGAATGAGCGTGGCGAACACCTCGCCGGTCATGGCGGTGCGGAAGCCGAGGATGCGCCCGTCCTCGATGAGCGCCCATTTGCTGTGGGTGCCCGGCAGGCAGCATAAGCGTCGGTCGCCGGCCGCGCCCTCGAACGCGCCCAGGATCTGGGTCTCCTCGCCGCGCATGACGTCCGGCGTGCCGCCCGGATCACGCACCACGAGTCCGGGCAGGATCCAGACCTGGCGGCCGCTGCCGCTGGTAATCGGGACCGCCCGTGCCGCGATCTCGGGGGCGCCCGCCGGGCAGTCGACGTAGGGGCTCTCGCGCCAGCCCTGCCGGCTGCCGATCATGCCCGAAAGCACCACCGGGGCCGCCGGCCATGCCGCCAGCCAGTCGCCCAGCGCCTGGTCGAACGCGTCCTCGAACCGCCCCTCGGGGACGTTCAGGATGCCGGCCGGGGCGTCGCGCCGCTCCACCACCCGGCCGTCGGCCGCGAGGCGGAATGCTCGCAGGTTCGTGGTTCCCCAGTCGGCCGCTATGAGGCGGTGCCGCGACACCTCAGTTCGGCCAGACGCGGCGGAAAGCGGTCCGGTCCGCGAACCTTACCCGGTGCTCAAACAAGCCTTGCCGAGTCCTTGCCACGACCCCGCCCCTAATGGATTTCCCGGGGCACCGGGGCGCCGCTCATGCCGACCAGGAAATCGAGGTCGGCGCCCTTGTCGGCCTGCATGACGTGGTCCACGTACATCTGGTAGTAGCCGCGTTGGTAGACCGGCTCCGGGGCGGCCCAGGCAGCCCGGCGGCGCTCCAGTTCCTCGGCCGCAACGTCGAGGTTAAGGCGCCGGGCGGCGACGTCGAGCTCGATCATATCCCCGTCCTGGACCAGCGCCAGCGGCCCGCCGACGGCCGCCTCGGGAGCGACGTGCAGGACCACGGTGCCGTAGGCGGTGCCGCTCATGCGCGCGTCCGAGA
>JBHICX010000416.1:0-2104 GCA_046759805.1 Kiloniellales bacterium
AAGATCGCGCTCGTCGGCGCCGGGCAGATCGGCGGCTCGCTGGCGCTCTTGATCGGGCAGCGGGAGCTCGGCGACGTGGTCCTGTTCGACGTCATCGACGGGGTGCCCCAGGGCAAGGCGCTCGATCTGGCCCAATCGTCGCCGGTCCAGGGCTTCGACGCGGCCTATGGCGGCACCACCGCCTATGCGCCGATCAGGGGCGCCGACATGGTCATCGTGACCGCCGGCATCCCGCGTCGGCCGGGCATGAGCCGCGACGACCTGATCGACACCAACGCCAAGGTCATGGACCAGGTCGGTGCCGGCATCAAGCGCTACTGCCCGAAGGCCTTCGTCATCTGCATCACCAACCCGCTGGACGCCATGGTCTACGCGCTGCGCGAGGCCTCGGGCCTGCCGCGCCACATGGTGGTGGGCATGGCCGGGGTGCTGGATTCGGCCCGCTTCCGCTATTTCCTGGCGCAGGAGTTCGGGGTCTCGGTCGAGGACGTCAGCGCCTTCGTGCTCGGCGGTCACGGGGATACCATGGTGCCGCTGGTGCGCTACTCCACGGTCGCCGGCATCCCGCTGCCGGACCTGGTCCGCATGGGCTGGACCAGCCGCAAGCGCCTGAATGAGATCGTGCGGCGCACGCGCGACGGCGGCGCCGAGATCGTCGGCCTGTTGAAGACCGGCTCGGCCTTCTACGCCCCGGCGGCGGCGGCCACCGAGATGGCCGAGTCCTACCTCAAGGACAAGAAGCGGGTGCTGCCTTGCGCCGCCTATTGCAACGGCCAGTACGGGGTCAAGGGGCTCTTTGTGGGCGTGCCGGCGGTGATTGGCGCCGGTGGGGTGGAGCGGGTGGTCGAGATCTCCTTGAGCAAGGCCGAGCGGACGATGTTCGAGCGCTCGGTCGCCGCGGTCCAGGGGCTGGTCGAGGTCGTGGACCGGCTGCGCCGCGCCAGGCGGCGGACCGGGCGCCCGGCCAGGGCGGCCGAGCCCCTGCGCAAACCGGCGCCCCGGCGCGCGCGTCGGCGACGGTGACGGGCGGCGTGGCGCGGTTGCGTTCGACCTTGCCGATGCTAGAGTGGCCGCCTCGCCCTGCCGGCAACCTGAGCGCCCCGTCCGCGACCCTTAGGCGCCCATGAACATCCACGAATACCAGGCCAAGCGCCTGCTGGCGCAATACGGGGTCGCGGTGCCACGTGGCGGCACCGCCTTCACCCCCCAGGAGGCGGAGACCGTGGCCCGTGAGCTGGGCGGCCCGGTCTGGGTGGTGAAGGCGCAGATCCACGCCGGCGGCCGTGGCAAGGGCGGCGGGATCAAGCTGGTGCGGACGATCGACGAGGCCAGGGACGCCGCGAGCGCGATGCTCGGCATGCGCCTGATAACCCACCAGACCGGCCCCGAGGGCAAGGAGGTCAAGCGGGTCTATATCGAAGACGGCGCCGACATCGCCCGGGAGCTGTATCTCGGCATGCTGGTCGACCGGTCGAGCGGCTGCGTCACGCTCATCGGCTCCACCGAGGGCGGCATGGAGATCGAGGAGGTGGCGCGCCGGAGCCCCGCGAAGATCCTGAAGGTGGCCGTCGACCCGGCGCTCGGCATGCTCCCTTTCCACGCCCGCAAGATGGCTTTCGGATTGCGCCTCGAGGGCCCGCAGGTGGCGGCGGCGGTCAGCTTTATCCGGGCCACGTACGACGCGTTTATCGATCTCGACGCCAGCCTGATCGAGATCAACCCGCTGGTGGTCACCGGCGACGGGGGTGTCGTGGCGCTGGACGCCAAGATGAACTTTGACGACAACGCGCTGTTCCGCCACCAGGATCTCGAGGCGCTGCGCGACGAGGACGAGGAGGACCCGGCCGAGCTGGAGGCGGCCCGCCACGACCTCAACTACGTGAAGCTCGACGGCAATATCGGCTGCATGGTGAACGGCGCCGGGCTGGCCATGGCCACCATGGACATCATCAAGCTTTATGGCGGCGAGCCGGCCAACTTCCTGGACGTCGGCGGCGGCGCCAGCAAGGAGCGGGTCGCCACCGCCTTCAAGATCATCCTCTCCGATGCCAACGTCGAGGGCATCCTGGTCAACATCTTCGGCGGCATCATGCGCTGCGACGTG
>JBHICX010000417.1:0-2095 GCA_046759805.1 Kiloniellales bacterium
TGTGCCGGCAGCACTTCCAGACCTTCCGCGAGCGCTTCGCCGGCCTGCCGATCCGGATCGAGCAGCTGTCGCGGCTGGTTACCGGGAAGCCCGCAGCCAGGGTGAAAGAGGGGCTTGCCGACGGCACCGTGGACATCGTCATCGGCACCCACACGTTGCTGGCCAAAGGGGTGCGGTTCCGCCGGCTGATGGCGCTGGTAGTGGACGAGGAGCAGCATTTCGGCGTCGCCCAGAAGGAGCGGCTGAAGCAGCTCATGGCCAGCGTGCACGTGCTGACGCTGACCGCGACGCCGATCCCGCGGACCCTGCAGATGGGGTTGGCCGGCGTCAAGGAGATGAGCCTGATCGCCACCCCGCCCATCGACCGCCTGGCGGTGCGCACCTTCGTGCTGCCCTGGGACCCGGTCATCGTTCGCGAGGCGATCCGGCGCGAGCGCCTGCGCGGCGGCCAGAGCTTCTACGTCTGCCCGCAGGTCAGGGACCTGCCGGAGGTGCGGGAGCGGCTCGGCAAGCTGGTGCCGGAGGCCAGGATCGCCGTCGCCCACGGCCAGTTGCCGGCGAGCCGGCTGGAACGGGCGGTGGGCGCCTTCTACGACGGGGCGGTGGACGTGCTGTTGTGCACCAACATCATCGACTCGGGCCTCGACATCCCCAACGCCAACACCCTCATCGTGCACCGCGCCGACCGGTTCGGACTGGCCCAGCTCTACCAGTTGCGCGGCCGGGTCGGGCGCGCCAAGCGGCGCGCCTACGCCTATCTGACCCTGGCGCCGCGGGGGCAGCTTACCCCGGCGGCGCAGAAGCGGCTGGAGGTGATGCAGACCCTGGATACGCTCGGTGCCGGATTCCAGCTCGCCAGCTACGATCTGGACATCCGCGGCGCCGGCAACCTGTTGGGCGAGGAGCAGTCCGGCCACATCCGCGAGGTCGGCATCGACCTCTACCAGCAGATGCTGGAGGAAGCGGTGGCGGCGGCGCGCGGCGGCGGCGAGGCCGACGACGATCGCGACTGGACGCCGCAGATCTCGATCGGCAGCCCGGTCTTGATCCCGGAGTCCTACGTGGCCGACCTCGAGGTCCGGCTCGGGCTCTATCGCCGCATCGCCCCGCTGGTGGACCGCCAGGATATCGACGCCTTCGCGGCCGAGCTGATCGACCGCTTCGGGCCGTTGCCGCAGGAGGTCGAGAACCTGCTTGAGATCGTCGCCATCAAGCGGCTATGCCGCGACGCCGGCGTGGCAAAGCTCGACGCCGGCCCCAAGGGCGCGGTCATCGCCTTCCGCGGCAACCGCTTCGCCAATCCCGAAGGCCTGGCCGGCTTCCTCGGGCGCCGGGCCGGCAGCGTCAAGCTGCGCCCCGACCACCGACTGGTCTACCGGCGCCACTGGAAGCACCCCCGGACCCGCATCAAGGGCGTCGAGCGCCTGATCACGCGCCTCGGCGAGATCGCCGCGGCCGGCGCCTGAGCCGGGGCCCTACCGCCGCCCACGTAATCGGATCGTGACTGGCGGCATCCGGTACTCGCCGCACTATAGATGCCGCCATGGTTTAGCTCGTGGATTCATTAGAGGGCGTTGCAAGCGGCGATGTCCGCTCACGGGCGCAGACCAGTCAACCGTAACGAACTCGGCGAATGACCGGATTGACCCGTAACGGACGTTCCCCCTGGACACCTATCCGAACAGGAGCGAGATTTGAAGCTTGTGCCATGCAAGGTAAACCGCTGGATCTCGAACGCGGTACCACAGCCAGTGTCAGCACGCTAAAGTCGATCAGATCTAGCCAAATAGCAGGTGGGCAAGATGAAAACGGTGCTCTGCGACAGGCTGGGAATTGATCTTCCCATCATCCAGGCGCCTATAGGCGGCGCCGCTGGCGCGCCGCTTGCCGCCGCCGTGTCCGACGCGGGAGGGCTCGGCACTGTGGCGGTGACCGGCTTCGGCGCGGAAGTCGCGCGCGAGAAAATTCATGAGGTCCGTGCGTCTACCTCAAAACCCTTCTCGACCAACCTTCTCATGTCCTTCCCCTATGAAGAGGAATTGGAGGTCTGCTTGGAAGAGCGCGTACCGGTGGTGAGCTTCTTTTGGGGCGATCC
>JBHICX010000418.1:0-2091 GCA_046759805.1 Kiloniellales bacterium
TGACGAGCATCGATTCGGCGTAGGCGCCTTGGTCGGGGTAGGTGAAGTCCACGGGCACGTCCTGTTTCAACTGGCTCAGCTTGGCGATGAACTTCCGCGGATAGGTCGCCACCGTCGCCGGCACCTGCTGGGCGTGCGCCGCCCCCGGATTCAGCATGACCATGACCGTGAAGCTCGTCGCCCCCGATGTCAGCAGGAACTGCCTGCGCGACATCAAGCATTTGCTGGGCCTCTCCGCGCCCTCCCCGCGCCGCGGTTCGCGCACCGTCTCGGAGGCGGAGATAACAGTCTGTCTTTCCGTCTTCATGGCAGTTTCCTTGTTCATCGCACCGGCGAGGGCAGCGGCGCATAGGCCGGAAGCTTCGGTTTTTTCATCTTGATCTCAGACCCGCTCAGGGACTCGATGAAAGCGACCAAGCCGTCCATTTCCTCATCGCTCAGCCCCAGGGGCTTGATGAGTTTGGTCTTGGTCGCGGCGAACTCGTTCTTACCGCCGCCGCGGTTGTAGAACTCGACGACCTCGCGGAGATCGAAGAACGCGCCGTTGTGCATGTACGGAGCGGTGTAGACGGTGTACCTGAGCGACGGCACGCGGAACTTGCCCATATCCTCCTTCCGCTTGGTCCGGTAGTAGAGACCCGCATCGTCCTTGATGGCGCGGTACATCTCCTCCGGCACTCCCTTAGCGAACTGCTCGTAACGGAAGGTAATCTGTGCGAGGCCCTCCTCCTCCCAGCGCGCCGCCGGCGGCACGCCGGTGTTGTAGTACTTCTGATCGGTAAACAGCGCGCCGTTGTGACACTCGATGCAGTTGGCCTTGCCGGTGAACAGCGCGAGGCCGCGCTTCTGCTGCTCGTTGAGCGCGGCCGCCTCGCCCCGCATGTACTTGTCGAACGGCGTGTCGGTCTGAACCAGCGTCCGCTCGAAGGCGGCGATGGCCTTCCAGGCGTTGCTTATTTTGGGCCACGCGTCGCCGAACACCTTCTTGAACCGTTTGCGGTACTCCGGAATGAAGGCAAGCCGGGCCTCCATCATGTCGCTTTCGCCGTTGCCGGCGACCGCGCCTTTCGCCGCCGACGGGGCCTGCGCCTCAAGCGACTTCGCGGCTCCGGCCCAGAACAGCTTGCCGTAGTAAGCGGCGTTGACCACGCTTTGGCTGTTGCGCCAGTGGATCGTGCCGGGGTAGCCGCGCGAGATGTCGTTCGAGAACGCCCACCCCGCGTCCGGCTCGTGACAGGTCGAACACGCGACCGAGGCGTCGCCGGAAAGCCGCGTATCGAAGAACAGCAGCTTGCCGAGCTCGACCTTCTCCGGCGTCTGCGGGTTGTCGGGCGGCACCGGCGGCGGCCCCAGGGCGGCCAGCGGCGGATTCGTGTCCGCCCGCGCGCCTGCGGCTAGGCCGATCTGCGCGACGCCAACCATCAACGCGGCAACAACGTTGCATGCTGTCTTGCCCGTCTTCATCGCCCGGCTCCTAGTTCCTGGTGTTGCGCCAATTCTTGATCGCCGTGTAACTAGCCGGGATCTTCTCTTTCCAGACGAACTCCGGTCCCACGAGCGGGTCGCCCGATAAGGCCTCGAGGAAGGCGAGCAAGTCGCCCTGCTCTTGCCGGGTGAGGTCCAGCGGCTTGAGAGCGGAATCCTTGTTGGCATCGTCGCCGCCGCCGGCGTTGTAAAAAGCGATCACCTCGGCAAGGGTCTTGAACACGCCGTTGTGCATGTAGGGCGCCGTATACTTGAGCTCGCGCAAGGTCGGGGTCATGAACTTGCCGATGTCGGACCCGTCCGCCTTGTGGCTACGTACGTGGGCCCCCACGTCGCGGCGGACGTTCATGTAGTTCTCGACACCCATGAACATGGCGTAGGTGACGTAGGTGACGTGCCGCCGCGGGTCACTCCAGATATCCGGGTTCTCCGGCACGCCGATGTTGTGCGGCTTGTCGTCGGAAAACCGTGGCCCGGCGTGGCATTGGGCGCATCCCGCCTTGCCCTTGAAGAGCTCGAATCCGCGCTCGGCGGAGGCGGACATGGCGCCCTTGTCGAACGGCGCCCCGCGCGAGGTCAGGGTTTTCAGATACTCGGGAATCGCAT
>JBHICX010000419.1:0-2091 GCA_046759805.1 Kiloniellales bacterium
CCCAGGCGCCGCGCCGCATCGAGCCGGGTGGCGACCATACGTTCCGCACCGACCCGGGCCAAGGCGACCGCCGTTTCGGCGGTTTCGGCCGAATCGCCACCGGCGGGCAGGACCAGCACCGGCGCCGCCTCGGCCGCCCTGGCGGCCCGGGACATGTGGTCCAAGTCATCGTCATCGAAGGGGTTCACGCCGAGCGTGTCGATCACCACCAGGTGATCCTCCGGGCAGGCCGCGACGGCGGCGGCCAGGGCTTCCGGGTCGTCTGCTTGGTCGAGCCGGGCGTTCAGCGCCCTGGCGAAGGCGCCGACCTGCGCCAGACTGCCGGCCTTGACCGTATCCATAGTGATGAGGCTGGTCTTAGCCCCGGCCAGCCGCGCTCGGGCGCAGAGCTTGGCCGCCGTTGCCGTCTTACCGGCGCCGGGCGGCCCGACCAGCATGAGCGGCCGCCCCTCCGGTCCGTGAGGCAAGGGGCGAAAGGCGAATTCGGCGTCGATTGCGCCGGCCAGCGCCATGGTCCAGTCGCCAGACGGCAGCGCCGCCGCGTTTCCGATCAGGCGATCGAAGAGACCGGGCGGCACCCGGTGATACTTGAGCGCCTCGGAAATTTCGTCAATCGACTGAACACCGTCGACGCTTGGCTCGAAATCGAACGCGTCGAGCGGCCGGTCCTCCAAAGCGGCGGTGACCCGCACGCCTTTGCCGTCTTCCTTGGCCTGGGTCGAGAGAATGACGGCGTCCGGCCCAAACGCATCGCGAACCCGCGTCATGGCCTCCGGCAGCGTCTTTGCGGTGAAGCTCTTCAGGCGCATGGTCTCCTCACATCCCGGCGGCTTGCTCGTCGCATCGCTAGATCTGCCCCAAGGTCTTGAGCTGGGCCTTGGGGTGGACTTCGTTCTGCGATATCACCACGGTGGTCGGGCGGAAGCGTTCGACGATGGAGCGTACATAGGGCCTGATCGCGGGGCTGGTCAGCAGTATCGGGGCCTCGCCCATCATGGCGTGACGCTCGAACGTCGTGCGCACGATCTTGATGAACTCCTGCAGCTTGGACGGCGCCATGGATAACTGCCTTTCGTCTCCGTCGCCGACGATGGCCTCGGCGAAGTCCTGCTCCCATTGCGGCGAGAGCGTGACCATGGGGATGACGCCCTGTTCGTTGACCTGGGCGTTGGAGATCTGCCGTGCCAGCCGGGCGCGGACGTGTTCGGTAATCGCGGTGATGTTGCGGGTGTGGCCACAGGCCTCGGAGACGCCCTCCAGGATGGTCGGCAGATCGCGGATCGAGACGCGTTCGCCGAGCAGGTTCTGCAGGACCCGCTGCAAGCCGCCGACCGAGATCTGGTTGGGAATCATATCGGCGATGAGCTTCTGATGCTCGCTGTCCAGCTCGTCGAGCAGCTTCTGGGTCTCGGCGTAGGACAGCAGCTCGGCCATGTTGTCCTTGACCACCTCGGTCAGGTGCGTGGTGATGACGGTCGGCGGGTCGACCACGGTATAACCCCGGAACAACGCCTCCTCGCGGGCACCGCTCTCGATCCACATGGCGGGGAGGCCGAAGGTCGGTTCGGTCGTCTCTTCCCCGGCCAGCGGGATCTTTTCCCCACGCGGGTCCATGACCAGCAGCATGTTCGGACGCAGCTCGCCGCGCCCGGCCTCGATCTCCTTGACTCGGATGACGTAGGTGTTGGCCGGGAGCTGAAGGTTGTCCTGGATCCGCACCGAGGGCAGGACGAAGCCCATCTCCTGCGCCAACTGGCGGCGCAACGCCTTGATCTGATCGGTCAGGCGCTGACCGCCCTGGTCGTTGATCATCGGCAGCAGGCCGTAGCCCAACTCGAGCCGGAGATTGTCGATCTGCAAGGCGTCGCTGATCAGATCCTCGGCGACCGGGGCCGTCTCGGGGCCGGCCTGGTCCCCTTCGCCCTCGGCTGACGCGGCCGCGTCCGCCCGCTTGGTTGACGACCAGGCAAGCGCACCGGCCAGGCCGGAGAGCAGCAGGAACGGCACGGCCGGAATGCCGGGCAAGAGCGCCAGCGACAACATCAGGAAGGACGACAGGCCGAGCGCCCGCGGATAGCCGCCGAGCTGGCC
>JBHICX010000420.1:0-2084 GCA_046759805.1 Kiloniellales bacterium
AGGAGAAGGCGTCGTTCACGTACACCTCGCCGAGCGCGGCCAACGCGGCGGCGAACGCCGGGTCGTCGTCCTGTTCGCCGCGATGGAAGCGCAGGTTCTCCAACAGCGCCACCTCGCCGTCGGCGAGCGCCGCCACCACCCGCTGGGCCGCCGGGCCGATGCAGTCCTCGGCGAAGGCGACCGGGCGGCCGAGCGCCTCGGCCAACGGTCCGACCACCGCCCGCAAAGACAGCTCCGGCGCCACCACGCCGTCGGGCCGGCCGAAATGGCTCATCAACACCACCCGGGCGCCCCGGGAGCTCAGCTCGCCGACCGTGGGCGCCAGGCGCTGGATGCGGAGCGGGTCGGTGACCCGGCCGTCCACGATCGGCAGGTTGAGGTCAGCGCGCACCAGGACGCGCTTGCCGGCAACCTCCAGGTCGTCGAGAGTCCTTATGCGCTGCATCGCGCCCCCTTGGGCCGGCCCGGCGGCCGTGGCAGCCGACCCAAGCATAGGGCGTGAGCCAACGCAATGGGCGACGGCCGCGGTGTGCAGGTTGATTTTCCGGAACGGCGAGGTCAGCCTGTCCCGTTGCACCGTAGCAGGGGGCCGACATGACCTATCGTTCGGCGCTGGTCACCGGCGCCAGCAGCGGCATCGGCGCCGCAATTGCCGCCGAACTTCCGGCCGAGACCGGGCTTGTGCTCACCGGACAGGACCAAGCGCGGCTCGAGGCGGTCAAGGCCAGCCTGCCAACCGACGCAAGGACGGTCGAGAGCGTGGTCGCCAACCTGGCCGAAGATAGCGGACGCAACGCCGTCATCGAGCGGGCCCGGGCGGCGGCGATCGACCTGTTGGTCTGCAACGCCGGGCTCGGGCGGTTGGGCCGGGTGGTCGACAACAAATTCGAGACCGAGCGCCAGATGGTCGAGGTCAATGTGGTGGCCACCGTGGTGCTGACCCGGGCGCTCTTACCAGGGATGATCGAGCGCGCCCGCGAGGACGGCCGCCGCGCCGGCGTCATCATCGTCTCGAGCGTCGCCGGGTTCCTCACCCTGCCCTATTTCGCGACCTATTCCGCCAGCAAGGCGTTCGATCTGCACTACGCCGAGGCGCTGGCCGGCGAGTTGGCCCAGGAACCGGTGGACGTGCTGGCGCTATGCCCGGGGGCCACCAAGACCGCCTTCGGCGAGCGCGCCGGCATGCCGTCGAAGCTGTTCGATCGGGCGGACACCGCGACCCGGGTGGCGCGCGAAGCGCTGGCCGCGCTCGGCCGGCGGACGGTGCATGTGGTCGGCGCCGGCAACCGCTTGAACACCATCGCCCCACGATTGCTGCCGCGCAATGTGGTCACCAAGGGCGCCGCCCGGATGTTGCGGCACCTAAGTCGGGCGGCCAAGCCCTGAGGCCGCGTCGGACCGTCACCGAATCCCGGCATGGGCCGGTGCGACCTAATCGGATAGTGCTCTGGCGGTCTGCCCGAGGCATCACGAAAAGCTGGAAATTTTTTCGCGCCCGGTGTGATTGCGGTCACTGAAATTTGCGTCAATTTATCTAAAATTCGATTCAATGAGACCCATGGAGGCAAAGATGTCCAGACAGACGGTGATGATCACCAGCAGCATGGTCTGTGTCTGGGCGATCCTCCTCTGCTACATGATAATCGCATAGAACCCAATTCGCCCAGACTAGGACCGGACCAACAACCTCATCCTCCCACCTCCTCCAGCCCGCCGTGCCCGTTCGCAGTTGCGGCGGGCAATTTTGTCTACGGGTGCCGTCAGGTCAGCGCGCCGCAGGCCCGCTGGATGCGCCCGCAGGCCTCTTCCAGGACCTCGGTCGAGGTGGCATACGAGATGCGGAAATAGGGTGACAGCCCGAAGGCCGCGCCCTGCACGACAGCCACGCCTTCCGCCTGCAACAGGTAGGTGACGAAGTCCTCGTCGGTGGCCAGCGTCTCGCCGCCCGGAGTCCTCTTGCCGATGGTCCCGGCGCAGGCCGGGTAGACGTAGAACGCCCCCTCGGGCGTCGCGCAGCCGAGCCCGTTTGCCTGGTTCAGCATCGCGGTGACCAGGTCGCGGCGCTCCCTGAACACGCGGTTGTG
>JBHICX010000421.1:0-2072 GCA_046759805.1 Kiloniellales bacterium
GGACAGCCGGTTTCGTGACACCGCCGACTTGTGGCGATCGGGAGAGAAGCCCTAGCCCATGTTTAACAAAATTTCGGGTTGCTCGTCTCTAAGTCATTGATTTTTCGAGGTCGCGTGCCGGATTTTCAAAAATCCTAGTGACAACATCTTTTCACGAATCTGGCAGATTTTTCTGGACACGAATCGGGTTTTTCGGAGTCACTCTCGTGACAGATCATGTACCTGCGCACGGTCAGAACCGGCAACCACGAATACCTGCGGCTCGTCGAAGCCTACTGGGAGGACGGCCGCTCCAAGCAGCGCGTGGTGCTCAACCTCGGGCGCACGGACGTGCTCGCCCCGCACCTGGGCGCGCTGGTGCGCCGGCTGGGCGGCGAGCAGGCCGGCGGTCTCGTCAGCGCGGCCGCCATCGCCCCCCGCCAGGCGGCGTGCTGGGGGCCCTTCCTGGTGGCCCGCACGCTGTGGCGCGCGCTCGGGTTGGAAGCGATCCTCGATGGCTGCGAGGGGCCGAAGCGGCGGGGGGCGCGCCTCGCCGATCGGGCGCTGGTGCTGGTCGGCAACCGCTTGTGCGACCCCGCCAGCGAGCACGGCATGGCCGACTGGCTCGAGAGCGACTTCGTCTGCGACCGCTATGGGCGGCGCATCGCGCCCCGCTGGAAGCGGCGCGGTCGGGTGCGGGTCGATCTCGGGTGGCTGCAGCGCTGGTACCGCACGCTGGATGAGCTGATCGCCCACAAGGCGCACATCGAGGCGGAGCTGTTCGCGCGGCTGCGCGATCTGTTCGCGCTCGATGCGGAGATGGTGTTCTACGACCTCACCTCGACCTACTTCGAGGGCGCCGGTCCGGCGCCGCTGGCGCGCCACGGCTACAGCCGCGACGGCCGGCCGCGCCACCGCCAGGTGCTGGTCGGGCTGGTGATGATCAACGGCTGGCCGATCGCCCATCACGTCTTCCGCGGCAATCGCCATGACAGCGCGACCCTGGAGGTGGTGCTCGACGACATCGAGCGCCGCTTCGGGCTCAAACGGGTGGTCGTGGTCGGCGACCGCGGCATGGTGACCTCGGACAACCTGGAACGGATCAAGCGGCGCGGCCAGGGCTATCTGGTCGGCCTGCAGCGGCGCCGGCGCGAGGATGTGAGCGCGCTCATCGCGCGGGCCCGCGGCCCGTGGCAGGACTGTCCCCCCGGCATCGCCGCCGGCGCGAAGGCCGCGCCGCCCGCGACCCGGGTCCAGGAGGTTCCCACCGACCGGCCGGGGGTGCGTGTCTTCGTCGTCCACTCGGACGAGCGCCAGGCCTTCGAGCAGGCGCGGCGCGAGAACGCCATGGCGCACACCCGCGCGGCCCTGGAGGGGCTCGCCCGGCGCGTCGCCCAAGGCCGTCTCAAGGCCCCCGAGAAGATCGGCGCCGCGGCCGCGCGCATCCTCGCCCGCCACCACGGCCAGCGCTACTACGACTGGGAGCTGCGCGCCGGAACCTTCCGCTTCTTCGAGCACCCGGTCCATCTGCCCCGCGAGATCGCCCTCGAAGGCAAGTACGTCATCCAGACCGAGGAGCCGCACCTCTCCCCGGTCCAGGCCGTCACCGCCTACAAGGAGCTCGCCGAGGTCGAGCGCGGCTTCCGCGAACTCAAGGACGTCATCGAAATGCGGCCGATCTACCACCGCACCGCCGCCCGCGTCCAAGCCCACATCTTCGTCGCCGCCCTGGCCTTCCTGCTCGACCGCGCCCTGGAAAAGCGGCTCAAGGCCAATGGCGTCAGCTTGTCCGCGGCGCAGGCCCTCAAGGCCCTGCGCACCGTGCATGTCGTCGACCTCGACCTCGGCACCACCCAAAAGCGCGGGACCACCCCGGGATCCGCCAACGCCCGTCGGGTTCTCGCCGCCCTCAAGATCGCCGACCGCGAGCCGCCCACGCCACCGAAGGAACGACCGAAAACCGCAACCTAGTGACAATCCGCCAACCCGACTCCAACAATTTCAATGGCTTACAAAACCAAATGTCAAACATGGGCTAGGCGCAACTATGGGGCGGTGGAGGTCCCCGGTTCGAATCCGGGCGTCCCGACCAT
>JBHICX010000422.1:0-2070 GCA_046759805.1 Kiloniellales bacterium
CCGGCCCACTCCCCCGCCCGGCCACCCCAAGCGTACGATCCCGTGGGTGGCCGGGCGGGGGCGTGGGCTGGAGCGATTCCACGTAAGTGGATACTGCTTTAGCGCCGGCCGTTGCCCTCTGGCCCGCCGCGCCCGGTTTCGCCATACTGTGGCCCGCCGACGTCGTCACGAGGACCGGGCCGTGAGCCAACCGCTGTGGCAACCCTCGCCGGAACGCATCGGGACCACCAACCTGGTTCGCTTCATGGACCGGGTGAATGCCCGCCACGGCCTGGATTTGCAAGACTACGACACGCTCTGGGCGTGGTCGGTGGCGGAGAAGGAACGGTTCTGGACCGACTTCTGGGACTTCTGCGACGTCATCGCCGAGAGCCGCGGGCGGCGGGCCGCGGTCGACGTCGACAAGCTGCCGGGGGCGCGCTACTTCCCCGACGCCCGGCTCAACTTCGCCGAGAACCTGCTGCGCCCGGGCCGGCGCAGCGTGCCCGACGATTCCCCCGCCATCATCTTCCAGGGCGAGGGCCAGGGTCTGCGGACCTTGAGCTGGGCCGAGCTGGAGGCCGCGGTCTCCCGGCTGGCCCAGGCCCTAGCCGCCACCGGGCTTAAGCCCGGCGACCGGGTCGGCGCCTATGTCGCTAACCTGCCCGAGACAGTGATCGCCATGCTGGCCGCGACCTCGATCGGGGCGATCTGGTCCTCGTGCTCGCCCGACTTCGGGGTCCGCGGGGTGCTCGACCGCTTCGACCAGATCGAACCGAAGCTGCTGATCGCCGTCGACGGCTACTTTTGGGAAGGCAGGCGCTTCGACACCCTGGAGAAGCTGCCCGAGATCATCGCCGGCCTGCCGAGCCTGGAACAGGTGATCGTGGTCCCCTACGCGAGCGACCGGCCGCACCTCGCCGGCCTGCCCAACGCGGCGAGCCTGCCCGAGGTGGTGGCACCCTATGCGCCGCGGCCGATCGGGTTCACCGGGATGGGCTTCAACGACCCGCTCTATATCCTGTTCTCCTCTGGCACCACCGGGCCGCCGAAATGCATCCTGCACGGCATCGGCGGCACCCTCCTGCAGCACCTGAAGGAGCATCGCCTGCACTGCGACGTCAAGGCCGGCGAGCGGGTGTTCTACTTCACCACCTGTGGCTGGATGATGTGGAACTGGCTGGCCTCGGCCTTGGCCAGCCAGGCGACCCTGGTGCTGTACGACGGCTCGCCGTTCCACCCCGACGGCAACGTCCTGTTCGATTTCGCCGACCGGGCCCGCATCAACCTGTTCGGCACCTCGGCCAAGTTCCTGGACGCGGTCGCCAAGGCCGGGCTCGAGCCCAAGCACACGCACGATCTGTCGACGGTGCGGCTGATTACCTCGACCGGCTCGCCGCTGGCCCCGGAGGGCTTCGACTTCGTCTACCGGGGGATCAAGTCGGACGTGCACCTGGCCTCGGTCTCCGGCGGCACCGACATCATCGCCTGCTTCGTCGGCGGCAACCCCATGGGCCCGGTGTGGCGCGGCGAGATCCAGGCGCGGGCGCTGGCCATGGCGGTCGACGTGTTCGACGACGACGGCCGGCCGCTTGAAGGCGAGAAGGGCGAGCTGGTGTGCACCAGCTCGTTCCCGTCGATGCCGCTGGGCTTCTGGAACGACCCGGACGGCAAGAAGTACCACGATGCCTATTTCGCCAGGTTCCCGAACACCTGGTGCCACGGCGATTACGTGGCGCTCACCGAGCATGGCGGCATCGTCATCTATGGCCGCTCGGACGCGGTGTTGAACCCGGGCGGCGTGCGCATCGGCACGGCCGAGATCTACCGCCAGGTGGAGCGCGTGGACGAGGTGCTGGAGGCGCTGGTGATCGGCCAGGACTGGCAGGGCGACGTGCGCGTGGTGCTGTTCGTGCGGCTGCGCGACGGCGCGGTGCTCGACGATACGCTCGAAGACAAGATCAAGGCCCAGGTCCGCGACAACGCCAGCCCGCGCCACGTGCCGGCGCGCATCCTCCAGGTCGCCGACATCCCGCGCACCAAGTCCGGCAAGATCGTCGAGCTGGCGGTGCGCGACGTGGTGCACGGCCG
>JBHICX010000423.1:0-2065 GCA_046759805.1 Kiloniellales bacterium
AAATAGACGCCGGTCGGGCCGCCGGTGCCGATGGCGATGAATTGCCGCTCCTGCGCGCTGGTGCTGTCCGGCAGGACCAATGCCATGCCGAGGCCAGCCGCCAGCGCGATGGCGGCAATCGAAACAGCATGTCTTTTCATGACGTGTCCTCCTCCACAATCGTCGTTGACTCACCTTGGGTTGGACGCGGCGGCGCCGCGGCCGACGCCGCCGGCCAGTATCCGGGCTTGCGGCATCTCCTGCCGCTGCCCGGCCTTTGAAAGCCGCTCCCGTGGGGCGGCATTCAAGAGCATGTCCCGCGCGACTGCCGCGTCCGCGACCGGGCGTCCAAGGAGCGCCGCCCCGGCCCGCACCTGATCCCCGAGCGCGGCGCTGTCCGGAGCCAGCGTCCCGTCGCTCAAGTGAAGGTTGTTCTCGAACCCAACTCGACTATGCCCGCTCAAGGCCGCCGCCGTCAACGCGCCGGCGTTCTCGCGCGGGCCGAAGGCGCACACCGCCCAGTCATCGGCGCGCTCGTGCGCCGGACCGGGAATGATCTCCTTGACCGCGAGCGACACCGCCTCCGGCCGCAGCTCCCGGACCAGGGCCACCTGCTGCTTGGGCGCGTACCTCCCGACGGCGTCAGATGCCGCCCCGGTCATGCCTGGCACCCGACGATGGCGGCGTCCACCGCCTCGCCCAGCTTTTGGACGGCCTCCGCCACCTGCTCCTCGGTGGCGATGAACGGCGGCGCCAGGATCACGTGATCGCCACGCCGGCCGTCGACGGTGCCGCCCATGGGATAGCAGACGAGACCGCGGGCCATGGCCTCCTGCCGGATACGGGCAGCGAGCTTGAGGGCCGGCTCGAACGGCTCCTTGGTGCCGCGGTCGGCGACCAGCTCGATCGCGCGTAGGAGCCCGCGGCCGCGGATGTCGCCGACATGGTGATGGTTGCCGAACCGCCCCCGCAAGGCGCCGTGCAAGGCCTCGCCCTGGCGCCGGACGTTGGCCAGCAGATCTTCCTCCTTGATCACCCGTTGAACCGCCAGCGCCGCCGCACAGGCGACCGGATGGCCCATAAAGGTGTGACCGTGCTGGAAGTAGCCCGAGCCCCGGGTGAAGGCGTCGAACACCGCAGCCGAGACCAGGGTCGCGCCGATCGGTTGATAGCCGGCGCCAATCCCCTTGGCCAGCGTCATCAGGTCGGGGGCGATCCCTTCCTGCTCGCAGGCATGGAGCGTGCCGGTCCGGCCCATGCCGCACATGACCTCGTCGAGGATGAGCAGCACGCCATGGCGGTCGCAAATCTCGCGGATGCGCTTGAAGTACCCGGGAGCCGGCGGCACCGCCCCCGCCGTCGCGCCGACCACCGTCTCGGCGATGAACGCCATCACGGTCTCGGGGCCGAGCTCGAGGATCTTGGCCTCCAGCTCGTCGGCCACCCGCCGGCCGTAGTCCTCCTCCGTCTCGTCCGCCCGCTGGCCGCGATAGGCGTAGCACGGCGCGATGTGGTGGGCGGCGGTCATCAACAGGGGCTCGTACTGGGTCCGCCGCCAGCGGTTGCCCCCCGCCGCCAGCGCGCCCAGGGTGTTGCCGTGGAAGCTCTGCCAGCGGGCGATGACGTGGCGCCGCTCGGGCCGGCCGATCTCCAGGAAGTACTGGCGCACCATCTTGAGGGCCGACTCCACCGCCTCGGAGCCGCCCGAGACGAACCACACCCGGTCCAGACCCTCCGGCGCGTCGGCAATCAGGGTGTCGGCGAGCTCCTCCATGGCCTCGGTGTGGAAGAAGATGGAGTGCACATAGGCGATCTTGTCGACCTGGTCCTTGATCGCCTGGGCCACCGCCGGGTGGCTGTGCCCGAGACACGACACGGCCGCGCCGCCGCTGGCGTCGAGGTAACGCCGGCCCTCGGAATCGATGACGTAGACGCCGTCGCCGCGGACCGCGATCGGCGGCTCGAGGCCGGTGTTGCGGGGGAAGACGTGGCTCATCGCCGGGCCGCCCTTGCCGGAGACCCCTTCCAATAGGCCTCGAACCTGTCGAGTTGGCCCTCGCTTTCGCCGAGCGCGGTCAGCGCGTCG
>JBHICX010000424.1:0-2062 GCA_046759805.1 Kiloniellales bacterium
GCTGATCCGCGCCTGTGGCCAAACGCCCGCCGTCCTATCGACGGTTCTGTTGGAGATCGAGTTGGCTGGGCGTCTGGAACGTCATCCCGGCAACCGGGTCTCGCTCATTGTCGAGGACCTGGCCGCCACCGACCCGGCGGGTGAATGATCGACCGGCCCGGGGCCACGACGCAGGGCCCGGAATCATACCGGTTCGCGCACGAGCGGACTCGGGCCTTGCCCTGAACCTGTCGAAGCATGATGGCCGGGTTCACATGTTGCCGTTCATCGGCGAACTGGTATGGCCCCATATTTCTTACCGGCCGCAGAGTCACGGGATGATGCGTTCCTCGCGGAAGCGCTGGAAGAGATCGAGGAACATCGCCTCGCTGTCGACCACGTCGGCGAAACCATACTGCCGTGCCTTGGTGGTGTTCGACATCACGTCCCAGTCGCAGCCGAAGACGTAGTCGGCGAACGGCCAGGCGGCGAGCCGATCGAACGGGTGGGCCTCGAGCCGGTGCCGGGCCACGATCTTCTCCCACAGCGGCCCCTTGTCGGCCATGAAGGCGGTGAGCGCCAGGGTCTGCACGTCGCCCGCCGGCATGGCGAAGAGGTCGGCGAGCCGCGGCCACAGGTTGCGCCAGCGGAAGAAGTCGCCGTTGGTGATGTTGAAGGCCTCGTTGGCGCATTTGGGCTCGGTCGCGGCCCACAGGATGGCGCGGGCCAGATGAACCGACTCGCACACCTGGTAGAGGGCGTCATAGGCGCCAACCTTGCCGGGAAACCTGAGCGGCAGGCCGAGCTCCTTCGAGATCGCCGCGTAGACGCCCAGCGTGGTGATCAGGTTCATCGGCGAGCCGAGTGAGAAGCCGCACACTGTCTGCGGCCTCAGCGCGGTCCAGGTCCAGCTGCGTCCCGGCTGCCGGGCGCGGAGGTAGTCCTCCTGGTCGAAGTAGAACATGGGCGGCAGGCAGCGCGGGTCGTCCTCCTTGGCCGGGGTCTTGAACGGGCCCAGATGGGCGCCGTAGTACTTTGTGCCCTCGATCAGCACGATGCGTCGCAGCTCCTTGGCCGCCGGCTCCACGGCCTCCACCAGGTGGCTCAGCATGGCCAGATTCGGGGCCACCTGCTCGGCAAGGCTCGGCCGGTCCGCGTACGCGCAGTAGACGATGTGGGTGACATGACCGAGGTCTGTGAGCTTAGCCCGACAATCAGCTGGGTCGAGCAGATCGACGGACAGATAGCGCACGTTCCCGGCACTGTCGGGCGGGCGTCGCGCCAGACCCATCACCGCCCAGCCGTCGAGGCTTTGCAGGTGCTCGATCAGACCGCGGCCCACCACGCCGGTGGCGCCCGCCACCAACATGGTCCCGTGTGTGGCGCCGCTCGCTGCCATCGCCTTTCCCTCCCCTCAAGCCCCGGGTGGACGGAGTACCCCTTGCGGTCAACCGCAGGATAGCATGCAAACGCCCAGGCCCAGAGCGCCACCGGGGAGCCAGGCGGCGCCGGTCGGATCGGACCGGCTTGGTCGGCGATCACGCGAAAACGGCGCTGGAGACCGCATTCGGCAAAACGGGTTTCAATAGGATCGTCTCTGTGGCACACTTGTGGCGCCTTCCGTTAGCATGCTTAGGAAGGGCACGAACGGTCGGCGGGTGCGTGAGCCCGGGCCGCGAGGCTTGGGGCTCCGAGCGGCCGTCGTATACTTGAAATTGACATGGGAGGAATCCATGAACCTCAAGAGACATCTTAGGAGCGCAGCCGCCGCAGGCTTGGCCATCGGTCTGGCCTTAGGCCTGGCCGGCCAGGCCGAGGCGCAAAAGCGCATCAAGTGGAAGCTGCACAGCGCCTGGGGCAGCAGCGTGCCGCATCTGGGCACATCTGCCGTGCGTTTCTCCGCAAACATCAAACGCATGTCCGGCGGCCGGTTCACGATGAAGTTCTTCGAGCCCGGGGCGTTGATTCCGGCGAACGAGGGTTTCGACGCCACCTCCAAGGGCTCGATCGAGTCCGCCTGGACCACCGCGGGCTACGACACGGGCAAGTACCCGGCGCTGTCCTTCTTCACGGCGGTGCCGTT
>JBHICX010000425.1:0-2046 GCA_046759805.1 Kiloniellales bacterium
CACGTCCATACACGATGGACGTCTGGCAGAGCGGTCACCAGCTCACGGCAATGGGGATGCCGTCGATCGTGTCGTTGCCGAGCTCGTGGACGCCCATGAGGGTGATCGGGTACGCCTTCGCCTGCTGGCCGTGGGCGACGCCGATCACGGCATCCCGGTCGAAGACGAGGCTGCGTCGCTCGGCCTCGGCGGCCGTGAGCATCTCCGGGTTGTCGAACACGGGAAACGCATCGCGCGGCACCGCCTGCCACCCGATCGGGGCGGCCTTGCTCGCGACGACCGCAAGCGCCAGCAGCCCGCCGCCCACGACAATCAACCCGGCCCAGAGGAGCTTCTTTCTCATGACAATGTGATCTGTATCTTAGCAACAGGAGAGACCCGCCGCCTATTCCCGCACCCGACGGCTGTCGAGGCGGCCTGGCCTTCGCCCGTGGTCCCCGAGCAGGACGCCGGAGCCGGCCCACCGCTCACTCCAGGTGCTCGCTCCTGGTGACCCCGGCGGGCGTGCGGAGGAACAGCGCCGCCACGGCACAGAGCAGCGGCAGCAGGGCGAGCAGACGTAGCGTGTTGGTGGCGCTGCCGACCAGGTCGAAAGCAAGACCCACCGGGAGCGGGCCGAGGGAAGCGCCCACGACGCCGATCATCTGGCCGGTGCCCTGAATGCTGCCGAGGTGCCGGCGGCCGAAGTAGCGTGGCCACAGGTAGCCGAACATCGTCAGGCTGCAGGCATTGTTGAGCCCGAACAGCATGGCGTAGAGCACGGCCGTGACGACATCGTCGACCAGGGTCACGCTGACCAGCGCGCTCGCGGTCACGAGGAGGCCGCCGCCAAACACGAGACGCGTCCGGAACCGATCGAACATGCGGCCGACGAAGGGCATCGTCACCACCATGGTCAGCGCCGACACGGGGAACACCCGAGCGGCGATCTCCGTGGCGACGCCCTGCGCCTTCAGGATGGAGACCTGGTAGAAGTGCAGCGTCGTCACCAGCATGGCGATGGCGAACCAGCCAGCCGCGAGGATGTAGAAGGTTGAGGTGCCAAGCGCCTCGCGCAGGCTGAGCCCGCTCACGGGCGTCTGTGCGCCGCCCCCGGCGCGCGCATCCGCCGCCCCGAGCGGCTCGCCGTCGGGCGCCAGTCCCCTGTCTTCCGGCTTGTCGTGGACGAGCAGGAGGACCGGCGGCAGCATCAGCGTCCAAGTGAGCAGGCCGAGCACGAGCCAGGCCTGCCGCCAGCCGAGCGTGCCGACCAGGTACTGGCCGAGGGGCGGATGGACCGCCATCGAGGCGGCGAAGCCGAGCGCCATCAGGCTGAGGGCGAAACCGCGCCGGCGGCTGAACCACTGCGAGACCATGTTGGCGCTGGTCAGCATCAGCGAGCCCTGGCCGAGGAAGCGCAGCGCCGCGAAGCCCCCAACGAGCCAAACTAGGCTGGACGCGGCGCCGAAGGCTAGGCAGGCGGCGCCGAGCAGCAGCACCACCACCGTAGTCATTCGCCGCGGGCCGAAGCGGTCGACGAGCCGGCCCATGTAGGGGAGGCAGAAGGCCGCTGCAAGCGTGGCGAAGCCGTAAACGGACGCGATCGAGGCGTTGGAGATCCCGAGGTCTTTGCCGATCGGCCCTACGAACACGCTGAAGGTGTGCGACTGGCCGGGTCCGCTCGCAAAGATGCCGAGACCGGCGACGGCGAGGATCGTCCAGCCGTAAAACCATCGTTTGCTGATGGCCGAAAAGACGGCCTCCCTGATTCCGCCGTCAGACATGTTAAATCCTCGCTAGCCCTAGTCCGAAAATGATGTGGCCAGCAATCGCCACAGCTTTATTTCAGATCAAGGCTAATTGTCTACCCGATTCGCGGTGCGCGGGTCGTCCTTGGGGCTATCGCAGCTTCGCACTTGGTCGCGACTTGGCAATCCAGCAAGCCCCTCATTTGCGAGGGGCAAATGCACTAGCCCGCACTAGTCATGAAGGCGCAGTCCACATCCCCCTGGGCCGGCGGGTCCTGTCGCGGCGAGCAGCCCTCGCCGTCCTCGCACCCCGCCCGGT
>JBHICX010000426.1:0-2045 GCA_046759805.1 Kiloniellales bacterium
GTGCAGCTCAGGCTCAAGGGCGCGGACGACGACGCCATCCGCCAGGCTTGCGAGATGCTCAAGCCGGTTTGCCAGGAGCGCGGCGTCGCCTTCCTGGTGAACGACCGGCCGGACCTGGCTGCCGAGACCGGCGCCGACGGCGTCCATATCGGCCAGGAGGACACGGCTTACGAGGAGGCGCGTCGGTTGGTTGGCGCGCAGGCCATCGTCGGCGTCACCTGCCACGACGTCCGCCACCTGGCCATAGAGGCGGCGGAGAAGGGTGCCGACTACGTGGCCTTCGGGGCGTTCTACCCGACCACCACCAAGACGCCCAAGGGCCACCCGAGGCTCGACATCCTGCGTTGGTGGAGCGCGTTGATGACGGCGCCGTGCGTGGCCATCGGCGGGATTAAGGTTGACAACTGCGCGCCGCTCATCCAGGCCGGCGCCGATTTCCTGGCCGTGGTCACCGGCGTGTGGGACTACCCGGCGGGGCCGGCGGCGGCGGTGAAGGCTTTCAACCAGGCGATCCAAGAGGCGTTGGATTGATTTTCACGACACAGCCAGAGAGACACGCCCCGCATTAGGGCGCCGGGCACCAAGGCCCAGAGGAAGAGGAACCTTGGTGTCTTTCGTGTCTTGGCGGTTCATCCGGGAATTCTCTGTGGCTCGGTGTCTTCGCGGTTTTAGCAAGCTTCGGCGCGTTGCCTCCGGGCGGACAAGCTGGTAGTTTTCGCAGCGCACAATTCTTCCCCATCGCGGACGTTCAGAGCCATGAAAATCCAAGGCGTCGACATCCGCGTCGGCAACCTGATCGAGCACAAGGGGCGGCTCTGGGTCGCGACCAGGATCCAGCATGTCCAGCCCGGCAAGGGCGGCGCCTACATGCAGGTCGAGCTCAAGGACATCCGCGACGGCACCAAGCTCAACGAGCGCTTCCGCTCGAGCGAGACGGTGGAGCGCGCACGCCTCGACGAGAAGGCGTATCAGTTCCTCTATGCCGAGGGTGAAGTGCTCACCCTCATGGACACCGGGACCTTCGAGCAGGTCACCCTGGACCGGGCGATGGTGGGCGAGGCTGGAGTCTTTCTCCAGGACGGCATGATGGTTACGGTCACCAGCCATGAAGGCAGGCCGGTCGGGGTCCGTCTGCCCGAACAGGTGGCCTTGGCGGTGGCGGAGGCCGAGCCCGTGGTCAAGGGCCAGACCGCGGCGTCGTCTTACAAGCCGGCCGTGCTCGAGAACGGCGTCAGGATCATGGTTCCGCCCCACATCGAGGTCGGCGCCCGGGTCGTCGTCAACACCGCCGAGCGGACCTATGTGGAACGCGCCAAGGACCAGGCATAGGCCCTCGACAGCTGGCCCAAGGACCGGCGAAACCGGGCCCGGGGACAGTCGCCCTGGGTCTGTCCCGGGTTCCTTGCCCGCGTCCTAGCCGGCCCCGGGCGTCCGGTCGTCGAAGCCGGCTTCGCCGCCGGCTCTGACTCGAGCCTTGACGCCCGGCGCCGGGTCGCAAGACTGGAAGTCCACGACAATCGCGACGAGGCTCAATGCCCATGGCCGTCAAATCAGCCATCATCAACGTCATGGACGGGGCCGCGCGCAAGGCCGCCCGCCGGCTGGTGCGGGATTTCGGCGAGGTCGAGCAACTGCAGGTATCGAAAAAAGGCCCGGCCGACTTCGTGTCCCACGCCGACCTCCGCGCCGAGAAGGTGTTGCGCACCGAGCTCGCCCGGGCCCGGCCGGGCTATGGGTTCCTCATGGAGGAAAGCGGCCCCGAGCCCGGCACCGACGAGCGGCATCGCTGGATCGTCGACCCGCTGGACGGCACCACCAACTTCCTGCACGGCATTCCCCACTTCGCGATCTCCATCGCGCTCGAGCGCGACGGCGAGATCGTCGCCGGCGTGACCTACGATCCGCTGCAGCAAGATCTGTTCTGGGGCGAAAAGGGGGTCGGCGCCTACCTGAATGACCGGCGGCTCAGGGTTTCCGCGCGGCGCAGTCTCGCCGACGCCGTGGTCGCCACCGGCATGCCGTTCAAGGGGCGGGGCGATCATTCG
>JBHICX010000427.1:0-2023 GCA_046759805.1 Kiloniellales bacterium
GCCGAAGACACCGTTTTCAAGGCTGATTTCTCGATCAATCTTGTGCGCGACCTGGGCGTCAAGAAAGGACAGAGCCTGACCGTGGCCTTACCCGAGGACCGCATTCGCGTCTTCGCGGACTCTTAGTTCCGTAAGCCGAACAGGGGCCGCAGCCGCACGCCGACCCAGGTGCCGGGCAGCGCACACACGATCCACAGCCAGCCGTGCAGGCTGCTTGACGCGACGCCGGAAAAGAACGCCCCGATGTTGCAGCCGAAGGCAAGGCGCGCGCCGTAGCCCATCAGGAGCCCGCCGATCAGGGCCGAGACCAATGACAGGAGAGGCGCCTTCACGCCTGGCCGGAACCGGCCGGCGAGCCCGGCGGCGGTGAGCGCGCCCAGGACGATGCCGAGGTCCATCACCGAGGTGACGTCCTGGAAGATGCTGCGGCCGAGCGCCGCCTTCTGGAACGCGCCGGTCCAGAACGGGCTGGTCGCGGGATCCCAGCCCAGCGGCACGGCCATCTTCGCGCCCCAAAGGGTGAAGGCCCAGGTGATCGACCAGGGATGTCCGGCGATCAGCAAGGTGACCCAATTCAAGAGCGCCAGCAGCCCGGCGCCGAGCAGCAACGGCCACGGTCCGGTCAGCACGCGCCGCCAGTCGAGCCCACCGGCCCAAAGCGGACGTTGCTCGGTGCCGCGGACCCAGTATCTGAGGCCGAGCCAGACGAGCAACAACACGGCGAATTGCAAGGAAAGCGCGAGTGGCCAACCCATTTCGCGGGCCAGCGACACGCTGCCCCAGTCCGGCAGCGCGGCCCAGAACGGCGCATGCAGGCTGGCCCAGAATCCGCCGGCGATGAACGCGGCGAGGGTGAGAAGCATGCGCGCACTCCCGCCGCCGATGGTGTAAAGCGTGCCCGACCCGCAGCCGCCGGCGAGCTGCATGCCGAGGCCGAACAGGAAGCTGCCCACCGCCACCTGGACGCCGACCGGCGCCACCGCGCCGACGACGCCGTGGCCCAAGACCTGCCCCTGGGCCAGGACCGGGGCGAACAGAACCATGGCGGCGGCGAGCATCACGAACTGGGCGGTAAGCCCCGAGACATCGCGCGTAACGAACACCCGGCGGTAGGCGGCGGTGAAGCCGAAGGCGGCATGGTAGAGGCTCATGCCCAAGAGGCCGCCGACCACGAAAAGCGCGCCGAACTTCCAGCCCTCGGTGCCGAGGAACAGGGCGCCGCCGGCCAGCGCGAAAAGACCCAGCGCCGCGACCAGGCGCTGCGTCGGCAGACGCGGCGGCTCGGTGGCGGTGGCAAGCGAGGCGCTCATCCGCGCCTCTCGCTTCGCCGCTCGAGCGCCGGTTCCGTCCCCCGACTACGGCCGATACGCCACGCCATGGGGCTCCTTGCCGACCGCCACCTCACCCGTGACGCTAAGCTCGCTTGCCGATACTCTCAAGAGCTTGTCCTCGCCTCGGCTCACCACGAAGAGATGGTTACCATCCGGGCTGATGGCCACCATATCCGGGCGTTTCCCGATGGATGCACTTTTGATAATCTTGCGCGAGGCGGTGTCGATGACGGAAAGCTGGTTCAACTTGCGCTGCACCACGTAGATCAGCTTCTGGTCCGGGCTGAAGACCATGCCGTGCGGCTCGCCGGGAACGTCGACCTCGGCAACCCTCGCGCGTTTGGCAAGGTCCAAAATGATGACTTTGTCTTCGGCCGGCGCGGTCGCCCAAACCTGTTTCCAATCGCCGGTCGGGATGAATGCCATCGTTCCTTTGCCGCCGGGCAACCATTCCTTTGCCGCCATCCCTACGCCGCGAGGCTTCTCCCTTTTCACCTCACGCGCCTTCACATCGACGACAGAGACGCTCGCGTCACGGGCGTTCGCGACGTAGAGCCGTTTACCGTCCGGGGCGAACACCGACATCATCGCGCCGTCGGCCGTTCTCAACGTCGCGATCGGCTGCATCTTGGCCACATCGATCAGGGTGATCGTGTCGCCGCCGACGTTCGAAGCGACGGCCAACTTTGCGT
>JBHICX010000428.1:0-2023 GCA_046759805.1 Kiloniellales bacterium
TAGAGCATCTGGAGCGGGTGATCGAGCGGCCTGAGCGCCCGGTCGCCGCGGTGGTCGGCGGCGCCAAGGTGTCGGGCAAGCTGGCATTGCTCGGCAACCTGACCCACCGAGCCGACATGCTGGCCATCGGCGGCGGCATGGCGAACACCTTTCTCAACGCGCTCGGCGTCGCGGTCGGTCGGTCGCTGTGTGAACGTGAGGCGGCGGACACCGTTCGCCAAATCCTTGATCAGGCCCGGCGCGCCGGCTGCGACGTGGTGCTGCCCACCGACGCGAGGGTGGCGGAGGCGCTGGCTGAGGGCGCGGACAGCGCCATCGTCTCTATCAAGGCGGTGCCGGCGAACCGGATCATCGCCGACGTAGGCCCGGCCACCGCCGAGCATTTCGCGCGGCGCCTGGCGGAATGCCGCACCTGCCTCTGGAACGGTCCGCTGGGCGCCTTCGAGATCACGCCGTTCGACGCCGGCACCAACAGGGTGGCGCGGGCGGCAGCCGAGCTGACGCGGTCGGGGAGGCTGCTCACCGTGGCCGGCGGCGGCGACACGCTGGCGGCGCTGCGCCATGCCGGGGTGGTGGACGACTTCTCCTATGTCTCGACCGCCGGCGGCGCCTTTCTCGAATGGCTTGCCGGCAAGGAGCTACCGGCAATCGCCGGCCTCAGGCAGGGTTGACGTCGGGTCGCCGACGCCGATTGACCACCGAGGCACAGAGATACAGAGAGGCGACACAGAGAATGACCAAGCAGCCGCAGCACGCCCGAGGAACACCGCCTCTGTGACCCGACTCTGTGTCTCTGTGCCTCTGTGGTTGGTTGATATGGCCGCCGGTGAACGACGAACGGCCGGAGCGCGCCCGGCCGTCCTCAGGAAGCGTCCGGCGCCTTGATCGACTGTTTCAGGACGTGAATGGCGCGCAGGTAATCGGGATCACGCCGCCAGCGCTTGATGATGGTGGCTGCCGTCTCCGGCTCGATGGTCTCGTAGGTGTCGAGCAGACGCCGGGTATCGTCCTCTGCGTCACGCTCGTAGGCCGGGGTGGCCCGGCGGGTCAGGCGAAACAGCTCGGCGAACTCGGCCGGCGAGAAGTTCGCCCACCGGCACAGCACCGACAGGGCCTCGCCGCCGGGCTCGTACAGGATGCGGCGCACGAAGGTGATGCGCAGGCCGCTCAGCTTGGTGAGCATGGCCTCGAAGAACGAGATCTCGCCCTGGCGCAGCACCCGTAGGATCTCAACCGGATTGAGCCTGGAGCTGGCGTTCATCTGCTCGGCCAGCTGCCTGGGCGCCTGTGGGCCGGCTTGATCGGGCGCAGCGGCGGCTCCGTTCAGGAGACCGCGGGTAGTGCGCTCCATCGCTTCGTCGAGTTCATCCGCATCGATGTCGAAGCGCTCGAGGATATGCGTCCTGAGCGCCGCCGAGACCCACCAGTACATGCGCCGCGCCAGGTCCGGCCTGAGCTCGCGGCGGCGCAGCAACGGGTTCTGGTAGCGGTCCACCCGCTGCGACTGCTCGACCAGGTATTGCATGGCGGTTGCCGAGAGGGACGCGCCCTCATTCTCGAGCAAGCGCTGGATGACGTCCTCGCGCTCGGTCTCGATGAGGGCGTCGGCGACCGGCTCGCTCACCGTCTTGCGCACCGCGATGGCCAGCTGATGCTCCATGGTGCGGTGGCGAATAATCTCGATGAGTTCCTCGTCGCACAGGAGCGTGCTGTTGACCAGGATGGGGTGGGCCACCTCGATCTCGTCGTTGGCCAGCGTGAGCACGAGATCGCGCGGCGCCGCCTCATCCTCGGAGAATCGCGTGGCCAACTTCTGTCGAATGTCGATCTCGACGTCGTGGATCAGGTTGCGCAGGATGTCCGTCATGTGCGCCCGTTCGCGGTCGTTGAGGACGCGTTCGCCGGAGAAGAACAGGTCGTTGACAATTCCCGCCAGCGTCATCCGCCCGGCCGCGGTCTTGTCACGCGCCAGGTCGAACAGTCGGTTCAGGTCCTCGTCTTCGTAGATCCAGGCGTTCATCCG
>JBHICX010000429.1:0-2014 GCA_046759805.1 Kiloniellales bacterium
CCCGATGCGTCGGTGCGCACCAGGGCGAACATCATGTCGGCGTACTGGGCGAAGGTGGTCCAGGTCTTTTGGCCGTTGACCAGGTAATGGTCGCCGCGGTCCTCCGCCCTGGTCCTGAGCGACGCCAGGTCGGAGCCGGAGCCGGGCTCGGAGAAGCCCTGGCACCACCAGTCGTCGTTTTTGAGAATCCGCGGCAGGTAATATTTCCGCTGCGCCTCGCTACCGAAGGCCATGAGGATCGGGCCCAGCATTTGGATGCCGAACGGGATCACCCGCGGCGACGGCGACAGGTCCAGCTCCTCCTGAAAGATGTGGCGCTCAATCGGCGACCAGTCGGTGCCGCCGTGCTCGACCGGCCAGTGCGGGGCCATCCAACCCAGCCGATAGAGGATCTTCTGCCAGGTGACGTAGTCTTGCTTGTCGAGGTGCTTGCCGGTCTCCACCTTGCGCGCGATGTCCGCCGGCAGGTTGTCGGCGATGGTCCGGCACACCCGGTCCCTGAATGCCCGTTGGGCGTCGCTCAGTTTGAGCTCCATGGCTCGCCTCCCGGCGTCTCGGCGCCGCGGCCGGGGCTTGGGGCAACGGCGTTTGAAGGCCGGGCCCGGTGCGATATCATCGCCGCACCGGGCGCCGACACCCCCTATTGTCGTCTTTTCGCGGGCCGAGTCCACCGATGTTGCCATGATGAAACCGAGCCAGCTGTTCGACCTCACCGACAAGGTCGCGGTCATCACCGGCTCGACCAAGGGGATCGGCAAGGCCATCGCCGAGGCTCTGGCCGGCGCCGGCGCCCGGGTCGTAATCTCCAGCCGCAAGGCGGCGGCCTGCACGCAAGTCGCCGCCGGCATCCAGCGCGACGGCGGCACGACGCTGGCGGTCCCCTGCAACGTCTCGCGGCACCAAGACCTGCGGCGGCTGGTGGACGCCACGCTCGATGCCTGGGGGCGCATCGACGTCCTGGTCTTGAACGCCGCCGTCAATCCCTATTACGGCCCGATGGCGGAGATCCCCGAATCCGCCTACGACAAGACCATGGACACCAATGTCAAGAGCAACCTGTGGCTCGCCAACATGGTGGTGCCACAGATGGCCGAGCGCCGGGACGGCGTGGTGATCATCGTCTCCAGCATCGGCGGGCTCAAGGGGCATCCCCGGCTCGGCGTCTACGGGCTGTCGAAGGCGGCGGACTTCCAGCTAGCCCGCAACCTGGCGGTCGAATGGGGGCCCCATAACGTCCGCGTCAACTGCATTGCCCCGGGCTTGGTCAGGACCGACTTCGCCCGCCGGCTGTGGGACGACCCGGAGGCCCATGCCCGGGCCGTCGCCGCCTATCCGTTGGGCCGCCTGGGCGAGCCCGAGGACATCGCCGGCGCCGCCGTGTTCCTGGCCTCCCGCGCCGGCGCCTTCATCACCGGCCAGGTGCTGGTCATCGACGGCGGCGTGACCATCGCGCCGGGCTACGGATAGCGGTCAGCGGTCAGCGATCAGCCCTCAGCTATCAGCCCTCAGCTATCAGTCATCAGCCAAAAACTGACCGCTGAAAGCTGACCGCTGAAAGCTGACTGCTGAATGCTGACCGCTGACTACTCCGCCAGCACCGCCGCCTTGTCGGCCAGCGCCGCGACGCGCCGGTCGAGGTGCGCGAAACGCCGGTCCTGGGTCTGGCCGCGCACATAGCGGATGTAGATCTGCTGCAGCACCACGGCGAGCTTGAAGGCGCCGAACACCTGGTACCAGCGGATGCGCTCGAGGTCGAAGCCGGTCTGCCGGCCATAGCGCTCGATGGCTTGTTGCCTGGTCGGGAAGCCTTCGTACCAGGTGGGCATGGCCGCGGCCTCGAACCAGGCCGGGTCGTCGCCCGCCTCGACCCAGAAATTGAGCAGATATCCCAGGTCCATCAGCGGGTCGCCGCGGGTGCACATGTCCCAGTCGAGGACTGCCGTCGGCCGCGCCGGATCGGCCCCGTCGACCATCACGTTGTCGAGCTTGTAGTCGTTGTGCAGCAACCCCACCG
>JBHICX010000430.1:0-1987 GCA_046759805.1 Kiloniellales bacterium
GAACAGCGCCCACGACTCGGCCGGGTGGTTTACCAGGTAGTGCACGCCGCGCTCCAGCGCCGCGACGAAGCGACGCAGCCGCGGATCATCGAGCCGCGCCTTGTTGGCGACCGCGACCAGCTCGTCGTAGGCCGGCACGCCCTCCTCCTCGACGAAGAAGGCGCGGCCCGGACGACCCTCGATGTCCATCTGGTTCAACTCGAAGTTCCGGAACGCGCCGATCACCGCGTCGACCTGGCCGGCGAACAGGGCCGGAGACAGCGCGAAGTTGACGTTGACCAGTTCCACGTCGGCAAGCGTGAGGCCGTGCCGCGCCAGGATCGCGGCCAGCATGGCGTCCTCGAACCCGCCGACGGAGAAGCCCACCTTCTTGCCCTTGAGGTCGGCGGGCGAGCGGATCGGGCCGTCGGCCAGCACCACCAATGAGTTCAAGGGCGTGGCCACGATGGTGGCGATGCGCACCAGCGGCAGCCCGGCTGCGACCTGCATCTGCAGCTGCGGCTGATAGGATATGCCGACGTCCGCCTTGCCGGCGGCGACCAGCTTCGGCGCGTCGTTGGGATCGGCCGGGGCAATGAGCTCGACCTCGAGCCCGGCCTCGGCGAAGTAGCCCTTCTCCTTGGCCACCACCAGGGTCGCGTGATCGGGGTTCACGAACCAGTCGAGCAGCACCGTGAAAGGCTCGCCGGCACCTGCCGACGGCGCGCCGCCCAGCATCACCATGATGACGGTAAGCGCGAGTAATCGTAACATGGGTAGGCTCCCTCGATGATGGATCACATGGACTGCGGTCCGTCTTCAATCCTCGGCCGGGGCGCTTTCGGCTTGCCAGGGCAGGGCCGCGCGCAGCAGGGCGTCGACGGCGAAGTAAAGGGCCACGGCGAACAGGCCGAGGGTGAACAGCGCCGCGAACATCAGGTCGATCTGCATGCGGGCGTTGGCGTGCAGCATCAGGTAGCCGAGCCCGCGGCTGGAGCCCACCCACTCGCCGACCACGGCGCCGATGGGCGCCACCGCGGTAGCCACCCGGATGCCCGAGGCCAGGGCCGGCAACGCCGCCGGTACCCGGATGTGGCGCAACACGGCCCAGCGCGACCCGCCCATGGTGCGGGCAAGATCGAGCCAGCCCGGCTCGGTGCGCCTGAGCCCGTCGAAGAAGGCGGCGGTCACCGGGAAGTAGATGATCAGCGTCGCCATCGCCACCTTCGAGGCCATGCCATAGCCGAACCACAGCACCAGCAGCGGGGCGATGGCGAACACCGGCACCGCCTGGCTGAACACCAGGACCGGCATCAGCCAGCGTCGCGCCGGACGGAAGTAGGCGAGGACGAGCGCACTCAATGAGCCGACCGCGATCCCGAGCAGAAGACCGAGCCCGATCTCGGCGACGGTGGTGGGCGCGTGCTCGGCAATCAGGTCGAAACGCGCCTGGAAGGCGTCGAGCACCCGCAGCGGACCCGGCAGCAGGTAGTGCGGCGTGCCGCTGAGCGCGACAAAAGCCCACCACAGGACGACCAGGCCCGCCAGCACTATGAACAGGCGCATGAGCCTCATGTCGCCGCCTCCGCCTCCTCCGGCTCGGCCCGCTTTGCCGCGCCGAGACGGGTCAACAGATCGCCTTGGAGCGCCAGCAGCGCCGGGTCGGTCACGTCCCGCGGCGGCGCGCCGGCCGGCATGAGCGCGCCGTCGAGGCGCGCCGGCCGGCCGTACATGACGTGGATGCGGTGGCCCAGCCGCAGCGCCTCCAGCGGGTCGTGGGTGACCAGCAGTACCGTGCGCCCGGCCAAAAGCGTCGCCGCCAGGCCCTGCAGCTCGAACCGGGTGATGGCGTCGAGCGCCGAGAACGGCTCGTCCAAGAGCGCCACCGGCCGGTCCTCGATCAGCGTGCGCACCAGGGCCGCCCGTTGCCGCATCCCGCCGGACAGTGTGGCCGGCAGATCATCCGTGCGTCCGCCCAGGCCGACCCGCCGCAGCAGCCGATGGGCGC
>JBHICX010000431.1:0-1945 GCA_046759805.1 Kiloniellales bacterium
GGCCACCCACGGAATCGTATGCTATGGGTGGCCGGGTGGGGGCGTGGGCCGGTTCCGCCTGAACGGATAATACCAAAGGTTAGAGCGGCCAGACCCAGAGGATTATGGGCGTTGCCACCAGCACCACCAGGGCTTCCAGGGGCAGGCCGATGCGCCAGTAATCGCCGAAGCGATAGCCGCCCAGGCCCATGATCAGCATGTTGTTCTGGTGGCCGATGGGTGTGAGGAAAGCGCACGAGGCACCTACGGCGACGGCCATCAGGAAGGGATCGGGGTTGGCGCCCATCGCCTGGGCGATGCCGAAGCCGACCGGCGCCATCACCACCGCGGTGGCGGCGTTGTTCATGATGTCGGAGAGCGTCATGGTGACCACCATCAACAGCACCAGGAGAAGCGCAGCCGGCGCCCCGGCGGCGAGATCCAGCAGTTGCCCGGCGATGAGCGCGGTGCCTCCCGTGGTCTCCAGCGCCTGGCCGACCGGAATGAGGGCGCCGAGGAGAATGACCACCGGCCAGTCCACCGCCTCGTAGACCTCGCGCGGGGGCACCAGGCCCGCGACCACCATCGCCAGGGTGGCCGCCGCCAGCGCCAACAGCAAGGGAATGAGGCCGGTGACGGCGGCGGCAATGGCTAGCGCGAAGATGCCGACGGCGAGGCCTGCGCGTCCGCGCTGGCCCATGTGCAGGCCGCGCCCTGCCAACGGCAGGCAGCCGAGCCAGCCGAGCGCATCGCTCACGCGGTCCTCCTCCCCTTGCAGGAGAATCACGTCGCCGGCGCGGAACCGCACCGACATCAGGCGCTCGTGCATGGGCCGCCCCTGGCGCGAGATCGCCACCAGATTGGCGCCGTGGCGGCTGCGCAGCCTGAGCTCCCGCGCGCTGCGCCCCTCCATGCGCGAGCGCGGCTGTACCACCGCCTCCACCAGCGTCACCTCGTCCGAGCGCAACAGGCTCGGCTGGAAGGCCTCGCCGGCCACCAGCTTGAGCTCGAGGTCAGAGACCAGCTTGTCGATGGCGGCCGGGACCGCCTCGACGATCAGCACGTCACCGGCCTTGAGAATTTCGCGGCGCAGCCCGGTGAACATGCGCCGCTTGCGGCGAACGAGGCCGATGACCAGCAGCTCGTGGTCGCCCATGACCTCCTCGACCTCCTGCGCCTGCATGCCGACCGCCTTCGACCCTCGCGGCACCCTGACCTCGGTGACGTAGCCCTCGATCTCGAACAGGTCCTCGGCCGCCTTGCGCGCCCGCCGTTCCTCCGGCACCAGGCGCCAGCCGGCCAGCGCCAGCAACAGCACGCCGATCACGGCCAAGGTCCCGCCGACCGGGGTGTAGTCGAACATGGCGAAGGGCTGGCCCGATGCCTGGCCCCGGTAGGCGGCGACGATGATGTTGGGCGGCGTGCCGATGAGCGTCGCCAGCCCGCCCAGGATCGACGCGAACGACAGCGGCATCAGCAAAAGCGCCGGGGAGCGTCCGGCCTTGGCCGCCGACTGCATGGCGACCGGCAGCATGAGCGCCAGCGCGCCGACATTGTTCATGAAGGCCGACAGCGCGGCGGCCACGGCGGCGAGCGACGCCACATGCAGCGTCGTGTTCCCGGTCGCCGGCTCGAGGCGCTGGACCACGTAGTCGATCGCGCCCGAGTTGGCGAGCCCCCGGCTGATCACGAGCACCGCCGCCACCGTCACCACGGCCGGGTGCCCGAACCCGGAAAACGCCTCCTCCAGCGGCACCACGCCGGCCGCCACCGCCACCACGAGACCGGCCAGCGCGACCACGTCGTAGCGCCAGATGCCCCACACGAAGGCCGGCAGCAGGCCTCCGAGAATCAGGAAGACGGCCGCCTGCTCATAGGTCATGGCCCCCTCACCCTAACCTCTCCGCCCGCAAGCGGGTGGAGAGGGGTCTAAGTGTCTCCAGACGGGCAATTTTTTCCCCTCTCC
>JBHICX010000432.1:0-1908 GCA_046759805.1 Kiloniellales bacterium
ACCACCGAGGGCTTCCGCGATGCGGTGGAGATCGGCTACGAGCATCGCTTCGAGCAGTACGACCTGGAGCTCGACAGGCCACGCCCGCTGGTGCCGCGGCGGCTGCGCCACACGGTGCCCGAGCGCATGAACGCGCGGGGCCAGGTGCTGCGGCCGCTGGACGAGGCGGCGGTGCGCGCCCTTGCGCCCCGGCTCATTGAGGCCGGGGTCGAGAGCGTCGCCGTCGGGCTCCTGCACGCCTACGCCAACCCGGCGCATGAGCGGCGCATCCGCGAGATCCTGTTGGATGAGCGGCCGGACTTGGCGGTGTCGTTGTCGTCCGAGGTGTCGCCGGAGCTGCGCGAGTACGAGCGACTGTCCACCACCTGCGCCAACGCCTATGTGCAGCCGCTGCTGGCCGGCTATCTCACGCGGCTGGAGCAGGCGCTGCGCCGGGCCGGGTTCGCCGGGCCGCTGATGATGATGACCTCCGGCGGCGGCGTCACCGGGGTCGACACCGCGCGGCGCTTCCCGGTCCGGCTCATTGAGTCCGGCCCGGCCGGCGGCGCCATCCTGGCCGGCGCCATCGCCGCCGAATGCGACCTCGACCGGGTCGTCGCCTTCGACATGGGCGGCACCACCGCCAAGATCTGCCTGATCGACGACGGCCGGCCGCAGGGCTCGCGCAGCTTCGAGGTGGCGCGGGCCTATCGGTTCCTGAAGGGAAGCGGCCTTCCGATCCGCATCCCGGTGATCGAGATGGTCGAGATCGGCGCCGGCGGCGGTTCGATCGCCGGCGTGGACGAACTCGGCCGCGTCACCGTGGGGCCGGAGAGCGCCGGCGCGGTGCCGGGCCCGGCCTCATATGGCAGCGGCGGCACGCTGGCCACGGTGACCGACGCCGACCTGGCGCTGGGCCGCATCGACCCGGCCGCCTTCGCCGGCGGCAGCATCGCGCTCGACGCCGGCGCCGCGGCCAAGGTGCTGGACGAGGGGGTCGGGCAGAGCCTCGAGCTGGACACCAGGCTCGCGGCGCTGGCGGTCAGCGAGGTGGTGGACGAGAACATGGCCAACGCCGCCCGGGTGCACGCCATCGAGCGTGGCAAGGACGTGGAAGGCCGAACCCTGGTGGCGTTCGGCGGCGCCGCACCGCTGCACGCGGCGCGGCTGGCGGAGAAGCTGGGGATCGAGCGGATCGTGGTGCCGACCGCGGCCGGGGTCGGCTCCGCCGTCGGCATCCTGCGGGCGCCGGTCGCCTACGAGGTGGTGCGCGGCCTCTATCAGCGGCTCGGCGGCTTCGATGCGGCCGCGGTCAACGCCGTCTTCGACGAGATGCGCACGCAAGCCTACGGCGTGGTGGAGGAAAGCGCCGGCGGCGCGCCCTTGAGCGAGACCCGCAGCGCCTACATGCGCTACATCGGCCAGGGGCACGAGATCGCCGTGCCGCTGCCGCTGCGCGCCTTCGGCCAAGGCGACCGCGAGGCCCTGCAGGACGCCTTCGATCAGGCCTATCGGGCGCAGTTCGGCCGCATCATCCCGGGGCTGGAGGCCGAGGCGCTCACCTGGGCGCTGGCCGTCGCCACGACGCCGGCACCGCCGGGCCACGACCGGGCGGTGCAGCCCATGCCGGCGCCGGCGCCCGACGGCACCCGGCAACTGTTCGACCCGGCGCTGGGCCAAGAGGTGCCGGCAGCGGTGTATGATCGGGCGGCGCTCAGCGCCGGAATGCACATCCCGGGCCCGGCGCTCATCGTCGAGGACGAGACCACCACCGTGGTCGGCCCCGGCTTCGAGCTCACGGTCAACGCGCTCGGCTACCTGATACTGACCCGGAGGCACGAGGCCGGGGTCTCGATCGCCGAATCAACCCGATAAAGAGGAAAAATCGCAAGAGCATTTTCCATTTGAGTGGAATCGCGCCAGCCCACG
>JBHICX010000433.1:0-1904 GCA_046759805.1 Kiloniellales bacterium
CGATCACGGACGCCGTCGCCGCCCCCAGGTTCTGCACGACCGGCGACGTCATCGACGTGGTCAACCGTATTCCCCGTTTCGTGACGGCGGAGCTCGAGGCAAAAGGGTACGAAGTCAGGCGCAGCTATCGCAGCTATCATTTCGCCGGCGTCCACGCGATCAAGATCGAGAACGGCAAATGGAGCGGCGGCGCCGATCCCGGCCGCGACGGCATGGCGCTGGAGGTATGAGGCGTCGGTCTCGCGCGTGAAAGCGGCGATCAGGGCTGGTTTACCCGAGCGCGGCCTTCTTTCCGGCTGATTTCTCCAGCTTGTGCCGGTCCGGCACCGGGCGGGCGGTGGCCGGGTCCCCGGCCAGCACCTGCTCCAAGCTGTGGGCGACATCGAGCACGAATCGGTCATTGCCGTTGGCTCCGACCACCTGAATGCCGAAAGGCATGCCGGCGTGGTCGACGCCACACGGGATCACCGCCACCGGAGGCGTTGCCATGGTGACGCCGTAGGTGATGGCCAGCCACCGCATGTAGGTGGGCATGGTCTCGCCGTTGATTTCCGAAACGTAGAGCTGGTCGTGGGGGAAGGGCGAGACGCTGGCGGCCGGGCAGATCAGCACGTCCACCTCGTCGAACATGGCCAAGAACCTCCGGTACAGCTTGGTCTGCTCGACGTGGGCCCAGGCTACGTCGGCCGCGCCGTAGCGCAGGCCCCGTTCGGTGTTGTCGATGACATTGGGACCCAGCTTGTCGCGGTGATTTTCCAGCCGCTCCTTATGGGCCGCGATGAAGTTGACCCCCCGCAGAATCTCGAACACGTCGTGGACCGGCCCGAGATCCGGATCTCGATCCTGGGCGTCGGCGAACGCGGCACGGAACCGCGCCGTGCGCTCCCGGAATACCTTGCGGATGTCCCGGTCCACGGGGGCGCATCCCAGGTCTTCGGAAAAGGCGGCACGGAGGCTGCCCAGATCGACGGGTTCGGGCGGCCGCAACAGATCCTCGTCCAGGAGCCCGGAAAAGGGATCGCGCATGTCCACGTCCGCCATCGCAGACAGCAGCAGCGCCGCGTCGGCCACCGTGCGCGCCATCGCGCCCTGCACCGAGAGCGGCGTTAGTCCGACCGGCCGGGTCTCGTTGGGAACGATGCCCGGCGACGGCCTGAAGCCGACGACACCGCAGAAGCTCGCCGGCGTGCGCAGGCTGCCGCCGAAATCGGAGCCGGAAGCCAAGGGCACGCTGCCGGTCGCCACAGCCACGGCCGAGCCGCCGGACGATCCCCCGCACGTCAGGGTCGGGTCGAAGGGGTTCCCAGTGGCTCCGAATACCCGGTTGGTGGTGTTGGCGCCGGCCCCGAATTCGGGCGTGTTGGTCTTGCCGGCAACGATGCCCCCTTGCGCCCGGATCGCGGCCACCGAGCGTTCGTCGGCATCCGGAACGTGATCTTCATAGAGCAGGCTGCCGTAGGTGGTGCGGACGCCTTCGGTTGCGCTCAGGTCCTTGATCCCTACCGGCAGACCATGGAGCACGCCCAAGTCGTCTCCGCTGCGCACCGCCCGCTCGGCGGCCTTGGCCTCGGCGCGGGCCCGATCGAAACAGGTGGTGACCATAGCATTGACGGCCGGGTCGACAGCCTCGATGCGGGCGATGCAGCTCTCCAACAGCTCGACCGGAGAAAGCCCCTTGACGCCGATGAGGCGTCTGGCTTCGCTGGCCGTCAGGTCGCAGGCGTCGGTCATGGCTCGGATTTCTACCGGTCGGCCGACGGCCCAGCCGCCTCCGCGTCCTTCGCGATGTTGCTTCCCGGCGGCGGCGTTTCGGGAGATCCCAGGTCCCAGTAGAGGCCGGTGATGATCTCCATGCCCTCGCGGGTGATGGTCAACAGAAGGTGTTCGTCCGGCGCGTGCTGGGA
>JBHICX010000434.1:0-1882 GCA_046759805.1 Kiloniellales bacterium
ACTTGATGTCGAAGAACTTCTCGGCCCCGAGATCGGCGCCGAAGCCGGCCTCGGTCACCACGTAGTCGGCGAGCTTCAGCGCCGTCCGGGTCGCCATCACCGAGTTGCAGCCATGGGCGATGTTGGCGAACGGGCCGCCATGCACGAAGGCCGGATTGCGCTCCAGCGTCTGCACCAGGTTCGGCATCAGCGCATCCCGCATGAGCGCTGTCATCGGGCCGTGGCCCTTAAGGTCGCGGGCGAACACCGGTTGGCGCTGGCGGGTGTAGCCGACGACGATGTTGGCGAGCCGCCGCTTAAGGTCGTCCAGGTCCAGGGCCAGACACAGGATGGCCATCACCTCGGACGCCACCGTGATGTCGAACCCGGACTGCCGCGGGAAGCCGTTGACCACCCCACCCAGGGCCACCACGATGTCGCGCAAGGCGCGCTCGTTCATGTCGACCACCCGACGCCAGGCGATGCGCCGGGCGTCGATCCCGAGGTCATTGCCCCAGTACAGGTGGTTGTCGATGAGCGCCGCCAGCAGGTTGTGCGCCGAGCCAATGGCGTGGATGTCGCCGGTGAAGTGCAGGTTGATGTCCTCCATCGGCACCACCTGGGAGTAGCCGCCGCCGGCCGCCCCGCCCTTGAGGCCGAAGCATGGGCCGAGGCTCGGCTCGCGCAGACAGATCGCCGCCTTCCTGCCGATCCGGTTGAGGGCGTCGCCCAGGCCCACCGAGGTGGTGGTCTTGCCCTCGCCGGCGGGCGTGGGGGTGATGGCGGTGACCAGGACCAGCTTGCCCTCCGCCCGGTCATCGAGCGAGTGGATGAAATCGAACGCGACCTTAGCCTTGTGCGGCCCGTAACGAGACAGCTTGTCGGCGGGGATGCCGAGCTTGTCCCCGATCTCCTCGATCGGCGCCATCGTCGCGGCGCGGGCGATCTCAATATCGCTTTTCGGTTGGTCCTTCGGGGCCATGGGGCCGTCCTTCCTTGTTGGCTGAGACGACGGGGTGGTGCGCTCGGCGCCCGGCGCACTCAACCGAGCCGCGTGCCCAGGGCAAGCCCGCTGTCGGCCGCGTACGCACCGGCCGGCAGCTTGTCGCCGCCTTCGCCGCGCACGCGTTTGACCAGAATCCGGCCGCCCCCGGCGGCGACGGTGACGCCGGCGTCGCTTACCTCGGTCACCTGGCCGGGGGCACCGCCGCCCTCGGCCAGCATCGCGCAGTCGAAGATCTGCAGAGTGCGCCCGCCATGGGTGGTCCAGGCGCCGGGCTGCGGGTTGGCGCCGCGGATCAGGTTGTAGACCTCATGCACCGGCTCATTCCAGTCGATCGCGACGTCGTCCTTGGTGCACCAGCCCTCATAGGTGGCCGCCGATTCGTCCTGCGGGATCCGCGGCGCCGTGCCGGCCTTGACCATGTCCACCGCCTCCAGCATCGCGTCCACCCCCATCGGGAACAGGCGGTCGAAATAGAGGCTGCCGAGGGTGTCGTCGGGGCCGATCTCGACCTCCTTCTGCAGTAGGATCGGGCCGGTGTCGAGGCCCTTGTCGGGCCAGAAGATGCTAAGCCCGGTCTTGGTGTCCCCCTGGATGATCGGCCAGTTGATCGAGCTCGGGCCGCGATGCCTGGGCAACAGCGACGGATGGTACTGGATGGTGCCGTGGGTCGGCGCGTTGAGGATCGCCTCGGGCACCAGCAGCACCACGTAGGCCATGACGCAGAGCTCGGGCGCGAGCGCCTGGAAATCGGCCAGCACCGCCGGGTCCTTGAACGACGCCGGCTGGCGCACCGGCAAGCCGGCCTCGACCGCCGCCTGCTTCAGCGGGTCGACCGGCCGCCCCTCGCGGTCCGGCGCGCAATAGACGGCGATCACCTCCTCGCCGCGCTCCACAAGC
>JBHICX010000435.1:0-1874 GCA_046759805.1 Kiloniellales bacterium
TGGTACTTGATCTCGCACATCTCGAACGGCGTGGTGTGCCGGTGGCGCATCAGGTAGCGAATCAGCCCGCGGTCCTCGCTCACCTTCTTGGTGCCGCGGCCGTAGCTGACCCGTGCCGCCTGCACCACCGCCCCGTCGTCGCCCATGTAGTCGACGACCCGCACGAAGCCGTGGTCGAGCACCGGCAGCGGCTCGTAGAGGATCTCCTCCAGCGCCGCCACCGTGACCCGCCGGGCGGCGTGGGTCTCGGCCCGCTGCGCCTCGATGTCGGCCCGTTGTGCCGGCGACACGCGCTCCGGCGTCGAGTCCGGTTTTTCGTCGGTTGCGGTCATGCTCGCCATGGTCCTGAGACTACCCTGTGGACCCTTACACGCAAAAGCCTGTGGATAGGACGAGTCGTGGGGAAAACTTAACCGATTGCCGCCGCCGCCGCACCGGATCCTTGGGCGGCGCCCGCCGACCCGGATCGAGCCTCCGGCAGTCCGGCGCATCGGTCACATGCCTGTGAGAAGGTTTGATTGCGCCGGCCCTTGGAATCGCCGGCCGCTGCGCCGATGTGGCGAGCAAGCGACCAAGCCCATGAAGGAAATTTCGACATGACGCGCAACTCTCTCATGCTGCCGGTGCTGGCACTCGCCGTGGCCGGCGCGGCAACGCTAATGACGCCGGCCCAAGCCGACGAGATCACGGTCCGGCGATACTCGCGCGATTATCACCGCAGCGAGTTCGCCTACGCCTCGAGGCACCAGAGCCTCCCGGCGGTGTTCCTGGGTAACCCGTTCGCCATTTCCGACCAGGCCTTCCAGGCGGCCCTGGCGCCGGCCCTGCGCAACTCAATGCGCCAGGGTCGGCTGGACTTCACCGCCGTCACCGGCGACCGGCCACCGTCCGGCTATTTCGTGGTGGTTGCCGTCGACCCACCGTCGGGCGTGCGGCTCGACGGGGTCTGCGCGGCACCCACGAGCCTTGGCACCGACCGGCGCTCGGGCGAGCTGCGCCTGCTGGCCCTGTTGTGCCGCGGCAGAACGCCGTTGGCTCAGGTACAGGGGACCATGGCCCCGCCGGACGGGCCCGCCGATCCGGCGTTCATCGACCTCGCCCGCCGGGTGGTTCGCGGTCTGGCGCCGCGCTGGGCGTTCCAGTGGCCGCACCAGGGACGTCGTGGCGACTAGACAGCCGTCACACCAGCCCGCGATGGCCCAAGGCTATGATTGATTCGGCTCTCGGGTAGAATGGGCCGTGCGGCGGGCCGCGGCCAGGCGGGGAGGATGCGCGATGGGCTTCTACGACAGATACGTGCTGCCTTGGGTGCTGCACCTGGCGATGAAGCACAAGGACGTGACCCGGTGGCGCAAGCGGGTGGTCCCGGCGGCGCGCGGCCGGGTGTTGGAGGTCGGCATCGGCTCGGGCCTGAACCTGCCCTTCTATTCGTCGGAAGTGGAGGCGGTCTGGGGCCTGGACCCGTCCGAGCAGCTGCTGCGCATGGCGCGCAAGGCGGCCGGGACGGCGCCGTTCGGGATCGAGCTGGTGAACCGCGGCGCCGAGGAAATCCCGTTCGACGACGACCACTTCGACAGCGTGCTCACGACCTGGACCCTGTGCTCGATCCCCGACGCGACGAAGGCGCTCGAGGAGATGCGTCGGGTGCTCAAGCCGGATGGCGAGCTCATCTTCATCGAGCACGGGCTGGCCCCCGAGCGCCGCGTCGCCGGCTGGCAGCGCCGCCTCAGCCCGCTTTGGGGCCGGGTGACCGGCGGCTGCAACCTGGACCGCGAGATGGACGCGATGATCCGTGGCGCCGGCTTCGCCATCACCCGGCTCGAGACCGGATACTTGATCAAGGGCCCGCGGCCCTTGACCTACCACTATGAGGG
>JBHICX010000436.1:0-1872 GCA_046759805.1 Kiloniellales bacterium
TATAGGCATGGCGCCCGACGACCTGATCCAGCCGTTCCAGATCGACGCCCATGCCCTGCGCGGCCGCCTGGTCAGGCTGGGTGCGGTCATCGACACCGTGCTCGGCCGGCACGACTATCCCCAGCCGGTGGCCGTCATGCTGGGCGAAATGCTGGTGTTGACCGCGGGGCTGGCGGCGGCGCTCAAATTCGACGGTGTGTTCATCCTGCAGGCCACCGGCGACGGACCGATAACGCTGATGGTGGCCGACCTTACCAGCGGCGGCGAGATTCGCGGCTACGCCAAGTTCGATCGCGACCGGCTGGCGCAAGCCCTGGCCACGCCGGGCCCCGGCCGGCCCGACGGCGGACCGCTGGGCAATTCCGTGCCGCGCCTGCTTGGCGCCGGGCATCTGGCCCTGACCGTGGACCAGGGAGAACACACCGAACGCTATCAGGGCATCGTGGAGTTGAGCGGCGCCACCCTGGCCGAGTGCATGCAGCACTACTTCCGGCAGTCAGACCAGCTCCAGGCCGGCATCAAGCTCGCCGTCGGACGGGTCGCCGACGCCGCCGGAAGGCGGTCGTGGCGGGCCGGCGCGATCATGCTGCAACGCCTGCCGCCGCCCGAGCACGCCGCGGCTGAGCCACAAGACGACGCCTGGCGGCGCGCGCTGGCGCTGATGAGCGCCGCCGGCGACGAGGACCTCCTGGACCCGAGGCTGGAGCCGAATCTGCTGCTCTACCGGTTGTTCCACGAGGACGGGGTCAGGGTCTACCGGCCGCGGCCGCTCAAGGTGGGCTGCCGCTGCTCGCAGGAGCGGGTGGGCGAGATGCTGCGCGCCATGCCGCGCGCCCAGGTCGAGGATCTCACCGTCGACGGCGTGCTCACCGTGAGCTGCCAGTTCTGCAGCCAGACCTACCGGTACGATGCGCCGGCGCTCAACGCGGTGCTCGACGGCGGGCGCCGCAAGCAGGCTTGACCGGGGACACCCTCCAGCCCTGGCTTCGCCGGAGGCTTCGCCGAGGCGAGCGCCAGCGCCCCCCTCATACTGCCGTATATGCGGTGGAAATGGTAGGAATTCCACAATATATTGTAGTATAAGGGTCGGGTGCCGAGATTAGCCGGGCGCCTGTCGGCCCCCGCCGCCGCCGTGAACCAGAGGATGAAAGCAATGACCAGACCGTTGCCAGTGCGCGCCATGTCGGTGCCGGTCCTGTTCGCCTTGGCGCTGGCGATCGACTCGGCCTCGGCGCAACAGCGCTTCGCCGACATCACCTTCGCCCACAAGCCGCCAATCAAGCTGGACGTGGCCCGCGTCGAGTTGGTCAAGGAGTTCCAGTCGCCGGAGGCGCCGCCGAACGTCGAGCACCGCTTCCCCATCCCCCCGGACCGGGCGGTCGAACGATGGGCGCGCGACCGCCTGCAACCGGTCGGCGCCGGCAATGTGGCGCGGGTGGTGATCAAGCAATCGTCGGTTGTCGAGGTGCCGCTGGAGACCAGCGGCGGCCTCGTCGGCTTGTTCACGACCGAGCAGTCCGAGCGCTACGACGCGGTGCTCGAGGTGCTGGTGGAGATCCACAGCGACCTCGGCCGGCAGGGCTATGCCGCCGCCACGGTGAAGCGCTCGCAAACCGTGCCCGAGGATATCTCGCCCAACGATCTGCAGCAGGTCTGGTTCGAGATGACCGAGAAGCTGATCAAGGACATCGACTCGAGCCTAGAGGAGAGCATCCCCAAGTACCTGGCAGCCTACCTGCGCTAGGCCCCGGGAAGGCGAATACGCGGCCACGCGCTCTCGAAAAGGATACGTAGGAGCCCACTAGCGCATTATCCATTCAGGGTGAACCGGCCCACGCCCCCACGCGGCCACCCACGGCAGTGTCGGCTATG
>JBHICX010000437.1:0-1870 GCA_046759805.1 Kiloniellales bacterium
GCTGCCGGTATCGTGATCGAGGCAGGCCGGATGGGTGAACAGCACCGTCGTCATGCCTGCAGTCCTCGCCCGGTTGGAGCGCGTCTGGCCGGTGCCAAGCATAGCACGCCCGGGGGCCGGGCAAAGTGCACGGCACCGTTGCCTTGACGGCGTCGGGCGTCCGCCTCAATTGATGCACTCATGAGTCGGTTTCGCTGCTATGCTTTCTCTTTATAAGGTTTTGGGCATGACACCATTCGACCTCCCTTGCGCCAGGCTGAGCGGTGCCGTGGGCGGATTCGCGATCGCGGCGGCGCTGGCCGCGCCGGTTCTGGCCCAGGACGCCTTGCCGGCGTTGGTGAAGGTGGATCAGGTGCGCCAGGAGCCAGTGTCGCAGACCGTTCCGGTGATCGGACGGCTGGCGGCGCGCCAGTCTGGCGCCGTCGCGGCGCGCGTCGCCGGGGCGGTGGCGGAGATCCGGGTCGACGTCGGCGACCGGGTCGAGGCGGGTGACGTGCTGGCGGTGCTGGCGACCGACCGGCTGGAGGCCGAGCGCAGCGTGCTAGAAGCCGCGGTGCGGGTCGCCGGGACCAAGATCCGCACCGCCAGGGAAGAGGTGACGTTGTTCCGCCAGGAGCTGGACCGGCTCAAGAACCTCCGCAAATCGCCCGCTTTCAGTCAGGCGCGTTTCGACGACAAGCGCCAGGAGGTGGCGATGGCCGAAGGCGAGCTGGCCGAGGCGCAAGCGGAACTGGCGCGCGAGGAGGCGCGCCTCGCCGTCGCCGAGATCGACCTCAAGCACAGCCGCATCGTGGCCCCCTTCCCCGGCGTGGTGACCGAGCGTCACACTGCCGCCGGCAACTTTCTCGGGGTCGGCGACAAGGTGGTGACGCTCATAAATGACCAAGACCTCGAAATCGAGGCGGAGGTTCCGGCGACTCGCATCGCCGGGCTGCAACCCGGCCGGGAGATCGAGGTCGAACTCCAGCCGGAGAGGCGTCACCGGGGGGTGGTGCGGGCGGTGCTGCCCGAGGAAAATCCGCTCACGCGCACCAGACTAGTGCGCTTCACGCCACGCTTCGGCGAAACCCTCGAGCCGCTGGCCGCGAACCAATCGGTGACCGTTCTGGTGCCGATCGGAAGCGGGCGCCAGGTGGTCTCGGTGCACAAGGACGCGGTCATCAACCGCCGCGGCAAGCAGATCGTGTTCGTGGTCGAGGAGAACGCGGCACAGGTCCGCGCCTTGCGCCTGGGCCAAACGGTGGGCGGCCGCTTCGAGGTGCTGGACGGCTTGAGTCCCGGCGACCTGGTGGTGGTGCGCGGCAACGAGCGGCTGCAGGCGGGCCAGAAGGTACGCTACGAGGGAAGCTCCTGACGTGAACCTGATCCGGTTCGCCATCGGGCGCCCGATCGCCGTCATGTCGGCGGTGCTGATGGTGGTCATGTTCGGGCTGGTGGCGCTGTTCGCGATCCCGATTCAGCTGGCCCCGGACGTGCACAAGCCGGTGATCACCATCACCACCTACTGGCCCGGTGCGGCGCCCGCCGAGATCGAGCGCGAGATCGTCAACCGCCAGGAAGAGGCGCTGAAGGGGCTGGTGGGGCTGTCCGAGATGGAGAGTTCCTCCCAGGACGGTCGCGGTCGCATCACCCTTGAGTTCGAGATCGACCAGAACATGGACCGCGCCCTGTTGCTGGTGGCCAACCGGCTCGACCGGGTGACCGGGTACCCGGAGGAAGTGGACGAGCCGAGGTTGAATACCGCGGCCGCCGAGGACCGGCCGATCGGCTGGTACATCGTGCAAAGCCGCAGCCCCGACGCCCGCCCGGTCCACACCTATGGTGACTTCGCCGCCGACGTCATCGGCGAACGGCTGGAGCGGGTCCCTGG
>JBHICX010000438.1:0-1866 GCA_046759805.1 Kiloniellales bacterium
CTGGACGGATAATGCTATAGAGCGCCACCGCCGGCTGCGGCGGGCGACTACTTTCCTGGTGGCTTGTTGAAGCGACCGACGTTGCCGAGCAGTTGCTGGACCACGGTGATGCTCTGACCCGCGGTCGGCGTGGTGCGGCCGACCATCTCGATCTCCCGCCGGTCGTCGGCGGTCAGCTCGCGGACCGAGCGGACGATGCCGTCGTCGTCGAAGTCGATGACCACCACCCGCTGGTCCAGGATCTCGGGCTTGAGAAAGGCCAGCCGTGAGGTCCGGCGGCTGATGTAGTACCAACGCTTGTCGGAGAACGAGCCGATGGTCGAGGGCGAGCCGAGGATGTCGGCGACCTCTAGCCGGCCGTGGCGCCCAATCTCGATCTCCTGCAGGCGCTCCGGGTCGGGCAGGTTGCCACGCTGATTGATGGTGCCGGTGCAGCCGGCGGCCCACAGCGCCAGGCAAAGGCTACAGACAAGCCGCGCCATCCAACCTGTTCGAACCGCCACGAGCCGCCTCCCGAGCGCGGTGGCGATGGCCCGCGGGTTGCTTGATCCAAGCGCCGCAAGGCCCTCTCTAGGCCAACAATTGTCATTCGGGCGGCGCTCGTGTCAAGCTCTTGGCTAGCGGCGTACGGGCGAGCGCGTCATGTCGATCCTCGGTTTCCTCGGTTCCAAGGGTATTAGCGACCCGGCCCGGGCGCTGTACCGGGCGGTGGTCGAGCAGTCGCGCCAGCCGGCGTTCTATCGCAACTGGGGCGTTGCTGACACCCCGGCCGGCCGGTTCGAGATGATCGCGCTGCACGCCTTCCTGCTGCTGCACCGGCTGAAGGGTGACGCCGCTGGGTCTGGGCTCGGCCAGGAGGTGTTCGACCTGATGTTTGCCGACATGGACCGAAGCCTGCGCGAGATGGGGGTCGGCGATTTGGGCGTCGGCAAGCGGGTAAAGCGTCTGGCCCAGGGCTTCTACGGCCGCGTCGCCGCCTATGAGGGCGGGCTCAAGAGCCCCGACCCGGCGGTCCTTGCCGCCGCACTGTCCCGCAACCTCTACGCCAACGGCGCCGCCGAAGACTCTCAGCTCGCCGCCATGGCCGACTACATACGCCGTCAGGTGGCAGCGCTGGCCGCGCAGCCGCTGGTGAATCTATGCGCCGGGCGGGTGGAGTTCGCGCCGCCGCCGGCATCGCCGCGGCAAGGCGGGCGCCGTTGACCTGCGTTCGCGCCGCCCTTAGGTTGCCGGGCGCGCGGTCTTGAGCCGACCTCCGACCGCTCCGCGGAGTCGATCATGAAGCATATGCATGCATCGTACGAGCCGACGCCGGAGTTCTCACGACCCGTCGCCGCCGAGGCGGTGCCGGCCGAGAGCGAGGAGTGGGAATTCAGCGCCGAGCCCGAGGAGCGCCAGGCCCTGGCGCGGCGTTTCGACCTGCTGGCGGTGAACCGGCTTTCGGTGCGGGCGCGGCTGCGGCCGCTGCGGGGCGGCTTGATGCGGGTGGAAGGCCACATCTCGGCCGCGGTCGAGCAGAGCTGCGTGGTCACGCTGGAGCCGGTCGAAAGTCGAATCGAGGAGTCCTTTGTGGTGCTGTACGGCCCGCCGTCGAGTGTCCCGGAGCCGGCCACATACGAGGTGGTGGTGTCACCGGACGACGACGACCCGCCGGAGCCGATCGAGCACGGTGTCATCGATCTGGGGGAGGTGGCGGCACAGCAGCTGGCGCTGGCGCTCGATCCCTATCCGCGGGCGGCGAACGCGGACATTGCCTCGCTTGAAGCCGAGGCCGGCAGGCGCGGGCGGGACCGCGGGGCATCTCCCAGTCCCTTCGATGCGCTCGCCGCCCTGAAGCGCCGGCGGTGACGGCGCTTGCCGCGAGGT
>JBHICX010000439.1:0-1865 GCA_046759805.1 Kiloniellales bacterium
GGCAGCTCGACGCCCTCGCGGTGCCAGTGATAGACGGTGAGCGGGCCGTCGAGGAAGCCGTCCGCGGCGGCCGTCGGCCGCACCGTGAAGTAGCCGATCTCGGCCATCCCCTCCGGGTGCAGCTCGACGCGCGCGCCCAGCACACGCCCCAGGATCTGCGCCCCCAGACAGATGCCGAGGAACGGCTTGCCGGTATCAAGGAGCGAGGTGAGCCACTCAAGCTCGGCGCGGATGCCCGGGAGGTGCTCGTCGTTGGCGCTCATCGGGCCGCCGAACACGACCGCGCCGGCGTGCCCCTCCATGTGCTCGGGCAGCGGGTCGCCCTGCATCGGGCAGCGGACGTCGAGGCCATGGCCGCGCGCCGCCAGCTTGGTTCCGACCCGGCCGGTGTCCGAGGTCTCCTGATGCACCACGAGGAGGATCTTGTTCGCCATGGGATCGGGCGGCTGGGTCTCAGGTTAGTGCATGGTGCCGCCGTCTTCCTCGGCGGACTCGGTCACGGGCGGTTCCTGCAGCGTCTGCCCGGCCTGGTGATGGACCATGGTCCAGACGCCGTCCTCGCGGACGAAGATGTTGGTCGCCACCAGGACGCCGTCGTCGACCATTTCGTAGCAGATGACGAAGGCGGCGTCGCCGGCGATATAGGCCGCCGGGCCGAGGCAACGGATCTTCGGCGACGAGCCGCTGCCGAAGATGCCGGCCCAACTTTCCATCACCGCAGCCCGATCGGTGAGCGCGTTCCATCCCGGATGGATACAGGCCACCGGCGAGCGACGCGACCACAACGCCTCCATCGCCGGCAGGTCACGGTCGGCGAATGCGCGATAGAAGGCCTCGTTGGCGAACAGAACGGCGTCCTGGTCCGACATGGAACTGGCTCGGTTCGGTGCTCAGCCATGCTTTATACGCCGACGCGGCCGATATTTCACCCACCGATGGGCCGCGCCGCGCCGGGCCGACGCATGTGGCGGTTGCGCCGCCGTACTACAGCATATTCCGATAAGGCGGAACCGGCCCACGCCCCCGCCCAGCCAACCCAAGCGTATAATCCCGTGGGTGCCCGCCCCGGCGGACGGGCCGGGGGCCGGGAGGGGGAGTGGGCTGGTGCGATTCCAGGTCAAGTGGATACTGCCCTGAGTGCGGTTGCCCCGCGACGTGTCGCATTGACGCCTCTGGGCGCGCTCCGTACACTCCCGGCCCTTCGTCGGACCCGTCGCGAGAACTCCCGATGCAGCCGTCACACCGGCCGGCACGACCGCATTTCAGCTCGGGGCCTTGCGCCAAGCGGCCGGGTTGGTCCGCGGCCAAGCTGCAATCGGCGCTAACTGGACGTTCGCACCGCTCGGCGGTCGGCAAAGCCCGCATCAAGGAGGTCTTGGATCGCAGCCGCGGCCTCTTGGGCGTGCCCGACGACTACCGGATTGCCCTGGTGCCGGCCTCCGACACCGGCGCCATTGAGCTCGCCATGTGGACCCTGCTGGGGCCGCGCGGCGTCGACGTGCTGGCCTTCGACAGCTTCGGCTGGAGCTGGGTCACCGATGTCTTGCAGCAGCTGAAGCTGGACCCGGCGCGGGTGCTCGAGGCCGAGTATGGGGCGTTGCCCGAGCTTCGCCGGGTCGACCCGGCGCATGACCTGGTATTCACCTGGAACGGCACTACGTCGGGTGTCAGGGTGCCGGACGGCCATTGGATCGCCGCCGACCGCGAAGGGCTTGCCCTGTGTGACGCCACCTCGGCGGTATTCGCCATGATGCTGCCATGGGACAAGCTCGACGCCGTCACATGGTCCTGGCAGAAGGCGCTGGGCGGGGAGGCGCAGCACGGCATGCTGGCCTTGAGCCCGCGCGCGGTCGAGCGCCTGGAAG
>JBHICX010000440.1:0-1862 GCA_046759805.1 Kiloniellales bacterium
CCTTCGCCCAGTACGCCGACATGATGTTCGCCCTGGTGCGCACCGACGCATCGGGTCCCAAGCAGGAGGGGATCTCGTTCCTGCTGATCGACATGAAGAGCCCCGGGATCAGCGTGCGGCCGATCGTCACCATGGACGGCGGCGTCGACATCAACGACGTGTTCTTCGACGACGTCGCCGTGCCCAAGCAGAACCTGGTCGGCGAGGAGGGCAAGGGCTGGACCTACGCCCGCTACCTGCTCGGCCTCGAGCGCACCGGCATCGCCGGCATCGGCGACTCCAAGCGGCAGCTGCGGCACCTGCGCAAGGTGGCGACCGAGGAGACGTGCGACGGCCGGCCGCTCATCGACGACCCGGGCTTCGGCGCTAAGATCGCCGCCGTCGAGGTCGAGCTGATGGCGCTGGAAGGCATGGTGCTGCGCATCCTGTCCGGCGACGGCGGCGACAGCGAGGCGCCCGGCCCCGAGCCCTCGATCCTGAAGATCAAGGGTACCGAGATCCAGCAGACGCTGACCGAGCTGTTGATGCAAGCCGTGGGCCATTACGCCAGCCCTTACGTCAAGGAGGCGTTCGAGGAGGGCTGGAACGAGCCGCCGATCGGGCCGGCCTATGCGGCGCCGCTGGGGCCGCGCTACTTCAACTGGCGCAAGGCGTCGATCTACGGCGGCAGCAACGAGATCCAAAGGAACATCATCGCCAAGATGGTGTTCGGGCTGTAACCGGGGCCGGCCATGCACCTGGCCTTGTCGGCCGAGCAGAAGCTGTTGCAGGACAGCGTCGAGCGCTTCATCGACAAGGAGTACCCGTTCCCGAAGCGGCGTGAGCTGGTGGCGAGCCCGGACGGGTTCAGCCGCGAGTTCTGGGCCAAGTTCGCCGAGCTCGGCTGGCTCGGCATCGCCGTTCCGGCGGCTTACGGCGGCCTCGAGGGGACCCCGGTCGAGACAATGATCGTGATGCAGGCGTTCGGCCGCGGCCTGGTGGTCGAACCCTACCTCACGACGGCGGTGCTGGGCCGGGAGCTGTTGCAGGGCGGCGCCGGCCGGGCGCACAAACGGGTACTCTTGCCGGCCCTGGTCGAGGGCAGGCTCATGCTCGCCTTCGCCTACGCCGAGCCCGGGTCACGCTACGACCTGGCCCATGTCGAGACCGGCGCCTTGAAGGACGGCCGGGGCTTCGTGCTTAACGGTCACAAGGCCGTAGTGTTCCACGCCGACACCGCCGACAAGCTCATCGTGTCGGCGCGCACCGCCGGCGGCGCGCGCGACCGCGACGGGATCTCGCTGTTCCTGGTCGACCGTGAGGCAAAGGGCCTCGGCCTGCGCCCCTACCCGACGGTGGACGGGCTGCGCGCCGCCGAAGTCACGCTGGACCACGTACACATCAAGGCCGAGTCGGTATTGGGCCCGCTCGACGGCGGGCTCATGCTCATCGAGCGGGCCATCGACCACGCCATCGCGGCGGTGTGCGCCGAGGCGGTCGGCGCCATGACCGCGTTGGTCTCTGCCACCCATGAGTACCTCAAGACCCGGACCCAGTTCGGCGTCCCCATCGGCTCTTTCCAGGTGCTGCAGCACCGGCTGGTTGACATGTTCATGGAGCAGGAGCTGTCCAAATCGGCGAGCTACATGGCGGCGGCCGGGGTCTCGGACCAGGACGCGATGGCGCGGGCACGGGCGGTGTCGGCGGCCAAGGCGCGGATCGGCAAGGCCGGCCGCTTCATCGGCCAGCAGGCGATCCAGCTGCACGGCGGCATGGGCATAACCGACGAACTTCCGGTCGGCCACTACTTCAAGCGGCTGACCATGATCGACCGGCTGTTCGGGGACCGCGACCATCACCTGCGCCGGCTGGCCAACCTGCCG
>JBHICX010000441.1:0-1855 GCA_046759805.1 Kiloniellales bacterium
GGTCCACGTGCCAGCGCCGGGCCTTTTCCGGCTTGAGGTGGCGGCGCACGCGACCGGCGATGCCGCCGGGGCCGTTGGCGCTGCCGCAGTAGACGTAACGGCCCGGCGGCAGCGTCCGCGTCGGTCGCGGCACATCAAGCTGCAGCGCCGCGTCGAGGTCGATCACTAGCATGTAGGCGCCGGCGCCGCGCTGCGACTCTCGGCCCATGGTGCCGCCGGGGCCGGTTACGGAAGATCCCGTGCCGCAAGTCGCTCGGTGCCCGCCCCGATCCCTGACCGCGAGTGGTCGCATTCCGGTCAACTCCGCTTATGGCGCCCTTGGATCGGGTGCGAGGCGCCGAGCAGACCTTCGATCAATGCCGCCGCCTCGCCGAGGTCCGCGACCGTGTGGTCCGGCCTCGCCTCCGGCGCGCTGGTGGCGTCGCCGATGCGCACGGTGACGGCGCCCACGGCGCGGCCCAGGGCCATGTCGGCCGGCTCATTGCCGATGACGAAGCAGGATTCGGGCTCGAAGCCAAGCTCTCGCGCCGCCTGTTCCACCATGCCGGGCTTCGGCTTGCGGCACCGGCAGCCGTCGGCGGGGGCGTGGGGGCAATAATAGATGCCGTCGAGGCGCACGCCGCGGGCCGCCAGCAGCCGCCTGAGGCGGCGGTTGACCCGCTCCACATCGGCGATGCCGAAATAGCCGCGGCCGACGCCGGACTGGTTGCTTATGATCACCAGCCCGAGGCCGAGGCCCTTGAGGCGCCTGAGGCCGTCTGCCGCGCCGGGCAAGAGCTCTACCCCCGCCGGGTCGGCCAGATAGTCGCGGTCGACGATCACGGTGCCGTCGCGATCGAGCAGCACGAACCGCCCTGCGGCCCATAGCCTTCGGGCGGCGGGCCGGCGTGGCGCGTCGGTTTCGCCCTTCCCGCCCTCATGCGATGGCGGCGCCGGTGACATGGCGCGCCAGTATCACAGAACGCCGTGCAAAACAAACGCGCGCACCCCTGCGTTAACGGCCGCTGTGAGGGCGCCGGGTCAAGGCAGCGCCGGCGACCACCAGATGCGGAGAGTTGCCGAGGTAAGCGCCGCGGATCATCCGGCAGTACCTGCGAGTCGATGACTCGGCTCGCCCTGGCCGCCGCAAAGCCGCCTGGCCGAAGGTGTTGAACCACAGAGTGACAGAGACACAGAGAAAGATTGCACAGAGCATCAAGGACAGGCGCGCCGCGCCGGTCAATCATCTCCTCTGTGCCTGTTCGTCTCTGTGGTTGGATGGGAGGCCGGCGACGCGCCGCCACGGTTGCCGATGAGCGTATGTGTCCGGACATGCGCTGGTCGGTTTGATCCGCCGCTGGACCGGGGTCTAGATCGAAACTCGCTTAAATAGTATTTGAATGCATCACGATAGGGCGCGAGGAAGCCGCGGTTAATCGACCCGATTAGCGTTTTCTTAAATGGCGAAGGGTAGGCTGGCCCCCGGTTGAAGGTGGATCGTCCGATCAGGCGAGCGTCTCACATGCGAGCGGGAGTAGGGAGGGCCCTCCCTTGGATCAAAACCTGGCCACTGCGAAACCGATCGTGATCGGGCCGGCCGGCCGCCCCTTGTCGAAGGCCGACCTGCCGCCGGCGAACACCAAGCGATGGGTAATTCGGCGCAAGGCCGAGGTGGTCGCCGGCGTGCGCGCCGGGCTGATCTCCCTGGAAGAGGCGTGCCGGCGCTACGCGCTGTCGGTCGAGGAGTTCCTGTCCTGGCAACGCCTGATCGAACGACACGGAGTTTCCGGCCTCAGGGCAACGCGAATTCAGGACTACCGGGACCGCGTGGCCGATCCGCGTACGAACAATGCGGCGTGACCCCCGGCCGCCGCCC
>JBHICX010000442.1:0-1853 GCA_046759805.1 Kiloniellales bacterium
CAGCGTTACTTCGACCGCCCCTGGCGGCCCGGCGAGGCGCCGGCGAGCCGGCTGGTGGTGATCGGCCGCCGTGGCCTTCCGCGGGCGGCGATCGCGGCGGCGGTCGCCGGGCCCTGAGCCGCGGCGGCGGCGGGCGAGACTGGCATGCACTTGCTCGCAGCCCGGCCCGGCGTGGTCGCCGACGGCGCACAGGCGGTCGATCTCGGGCAAAGCCCGGGCCAACTGGTGGTGCTCTCGGCCGCCGACAGCGAGCTCGCCTGCCTGGCCGCGGCGCAGCGCCGGCGCCTGGCGACGCCCGGCCAGTCGGTGCCGAGCGTCAGGCTCGCCAGTCTCTTGCATCTGGGCCACAACCTGTCCGTCGACCTCCATGTCGAGACCGTGATCCGGCATGCCCGGCTCATCGTCGTGCGCTTGCTCGGGGGGCGCGGCTACTGGCCCTACGGCGTCGAGCAGGTGTGCGCCACCGCGCGGGCGCACGACATCCCGCTGGCCTGGCTGCCGGGCGACGACCAGCCGGACGCCGAGCTGGCCGGGCTGTCGAGTCTGCCGGCCGAGGCGGCGCATCGGCTGTGGCAGTACTGCGTCCAGGGCGGCGTCGACAACGCCGAGCAGTTCCTTGCCTACGCCGCCAGCCTGATCGGCTACCGGGCCGACTGGCGCGAGCCGGCGCCCTTGTTGCGGGCCGGCGTCTACTGGCCGGGGCGGGCGCAGGCCGGGCTGGACACCCTGCGCGCGGTCTGGCGCCCGCGGGCGCCGGTGGCGGCGGTGGTGTTCTACCGGGCGCTGGTGCAGGCCGCCAATACCGGGGTGATCGACGCGCTCTCGTCGGCGCTGCTGTCGGAAGGGCTGAACCCGCTGCCGTTGTTCGCCACCAGCCTCAGGGACCCGGTCGCCGCCGCCACGGTGCGCGGGCTACTGGCGCGGACCCGCCCGAAGGTGATCCTCAACACCACCGGCTTCGCGGTCGGCCGGCCGGGGGAGGGGCGCACCGAGACGCCGTTCGACGCCGCCGACTGCCCGGTGCTGCAGGTGGTGTTCTCCGGCGGCGACGAGGCCGGCTGGCGCAAGGGCCAGCACGGCCTGTCGGGCCGCGACATCGCCATGAACGTGGCCCTGCCCGAGGTCGACGGCCGGGTGCTTGTCGGCGCGGTGTCGTTCAAGGGCCGGGCCCGGCGGGATACCGAGACCCAGACCGACATCGTCGACTACCGGCCGGTGCCGGACCGGGTCGCGTTCGCGGCGCGGCTGGCCGCCGCCTGGGTCAAGCTGCGCCGCACCGCGCCGGGCCGGCGGCGTGTCGCCATCGTGCTGGCCAACTATCCGAACCGGGACGGCCGGCTCGGCAACGGCGTCGGCCTCGACACCCCAGCCGCCACCGTGGCGGTGCTGGAGACGCTGGCCGCCGCCGGCTACGACGTGGCCGACACGCCGGCCGACGGCGAGGCGCTGATCCGCCGCCTGGCCGCCGGGCCCACCAACGCGGCCACCCGGGGGCGCGAAATCCGCGAGACCCTGTCGCTCTCAGCTTACCGCCGGTTCTTCGCCGCTCTGCCAGACGAGGTCCAGCGGCGGGTGAACGAACGCTGGGGTCCGCCCGGTGCCGACCCGTTCTACCTTCGCGGCCGCGGCGGCCGCGCCGGCTTCGCCATCCCGGCGATGCGCTGCGGCAAGGTGGCGATCGGCCTGCAGCCGGGGCGCGGCTACCATATAGACCCGGTGGCCAGCTACCACGACCCGGCGCTGGTGCCGCCGCACGGCTATCTCGCCTTCTACGCCTGGCTGCGCCGCCGCTTCCGCGCCCACGCCGTGGTGCACATGGGCAAGCACGGCAACCTGGAATGGCTGCCCGGCAA
>JBHICX010000443.1:0-1845 GCA_046759805.1 Kiloniellales bacterium
GGCTAGCGCATTATCCGTTCAGGCTGAACCGGCCCACGCCCCCGCCCGGCCACCCACGGGATCGTCGGCTCAGGGGGGCCAGGTGGGGGCGTGGGCTGGAACCGATTCCACGTGACCGGATAATGCTCTAAGTGGCCAAGTCCAGGTTGGTAAGACGCAGGGGAACCGTCAGCGGTCCAGAATCTCGATCGCGGAGCCGAGGATCTCGCCGTGTCCCTCGGCCTGCACCAGGACCGCGCAGCCGTCGGCTTCCTCCTCGCCGAGGGTTGCCGTGAAATCCGCCGCCGCGCCGGCCCACCGCCCCAGATGCGTGATCCGGCGCACGATGTTGTAATCGGTAAGCCGCCGCCCGCTGTTCTCGCCTCGCGCCACGTCGGTGGTGCGGGCGCGGGTGTAGGTCACGAACCAGACGTCGGCCGGGCCGGCGCCGGCGGCCGATCCGACCGACACCTTCAGCCGGTCGGGCCCGCCGCGGACCAGCCGCACCGGCAACCTTTGGCTGCCGTGCCGCTGCGCGATCAGACGCTCGACCTCGCCCACCCGCGAGCCGGTGGCGTGGCTCATGCCGTCCACCACCATCTGCGGCGTGTAGACGTAGCGTCTGCCGAGCGCTTGGGCGTAGGCCCGCTGCCGGTTGGTGAAATCCGGGCTGGCGAACGGGTCCTTCCAGCCGATGTAGTCCCAGTAGTCGACATGGAAGCCCAGCGCGATCACGTCCGGCCGCTTGGCCAGTTCGCCGAGGAAGGCGTCGGCAGGCGGGCAGGAGGAACAGCCTTGCGAGGTGAACAGCTCCACCACCGTGCGCGGTTGAACCGGCTCCTCGGCGGCGTTGCCGCCGGGTGCGCCGATCAGGAGCGCCGCGATCGGCGCCAGGATGTAAAGCACTCTCATGACCCGTGCAAAATAGGTCCGACACCTCCCACGGGCGAATCACTTATCGGTGAGTCCACGGTGAGTGCACGGTGAGTCTGCGGTCTTCCACCCGCTGGGCGTGAAGGCAACCATTGCCTACGCTTGGGCGGGCGCTGATCGAGCGGCCGATGGCGCTGGCGAACCGAGGCGCGGACGCGCCCCGATCCTGTGGTTGAAGCGCCCGACGGCCCTGGCTCCGCCGGAGGCTTCGCCGAGGCGAGCGCCGGGGGCCGATCAGACGACCTCGACCGGCGTGCCGACGGCGAGGCCGAGCAGGCTGTCTGCGCGCCCGCTGTTGACGGCGATTTCGGCCAGACCGTTGGCGTTCTCGTACCAAAACGCCGTCCCCGGCGGCACGTCGGAGAAGGTGCGCACCCGCTCGAGGCTGCGGCCGTTGGCGCTGAGCCGTGCCTCGGGGGCCAGGGTCGCGGCGCGCAGGCCGGTCATGGCGTTGCCGAAGCGGTCGAGATAGATGACCTGCGCCAGGTCGTCGGGCCAGTCGCCGCCGACCCCCGGGACGCCCGCCAGCGGCTCGCCGGGCGGCGGCTTCCCAAGCGCCAGCATGGCTGCCACCGGGGCGAACAGGTCGCGGCCGTGGAAGCTGGCCGACAGCCACTCCGGCCGCCAGGTAATCCGCCACATCCTTGCCTGGGCGGCGCGGCGGCGCACGATCTCCAGCAGCCCGTTGTCCGGCGCCACGTACCAGCACCCGTCCGCCCGCAGCGCCAGGGCGGCGCGATCGCCGCCGACGCCGGGGTCGACCACGCACACGAACACCGTGCCGGCCGGATAGATCGGGGTCGCCGGCGGCGCCATGGCGGCCAGCAGATAAGCGGCGGCGCGGGCGTCGTGGGGCGGCACATCGGCGCACAGGTCGATCACCGGCACCGCCGGGGCGTCGCGTGCCAGCACCGCCTTCATCTGGCCGTGATA
>JBHICX010000444.1:0-1840 GCA_046759805.1 Kiloniellales bacterium
GCTTCGCCCGCACCCAGCCGGGCGAAGAGCTGCGGCTCATCGCCAATTTCTGAGGCGGCGCACGGGCTATCGAACAGGGAGGCGGCGGCATGTCACGGCGCTGGAGGCGACGTCCAGAGGGGTCCAACTGGGGCGACTTCGGCGCCGACGATCAGTTCGGTCGGCTCAACCTGCTGACGCCGGAGAAGCTACGTCTGGCGGCGCTCGAGGTCAAAGAGGGGGTCAATTTCTGCCTGAGCCTGCCGCTCGACTACCCCGGCGGCAACATCTTGAACCCTCGGCGCCATCCGCCGAAGCTCGACCCGACCTTTCTCGGCGACGATCCTTACATGAACTTCCCGCTGCGGCGGCTCGACCCGGCCAACACGGACGTGGTCAATGACGACCAGGCGCTGATCTGGATGCAGTACTCGTCGCAATGGGACTCGCTGGCCCATGTCGGCGCCTGGTTCGACGCCGATCGGGACGGTAAGGCGGAGAAGGTCTTCTACAACGGTTACCGGGCCGGCGAGCACGTGGTGGGTCCGGTCGACTACGACGGCGAGGGCGCCGCCGGCGAGGGAGAGCCGACCGGCGCCCGGGCGCTGGGGGTGGATCGGCTGGCGGTCAAGCCGGTACAGGGCCGCGGCGTGCTGGTGGACCTGGCCGCCCATTTCGGCCGCGAGCGCAAGCTCATTGGCTATGACGATCTGATGCGGGTGATGGACCAGAACGGGGTGGCGGTCGAAGGCGGCGACATTCTGGTGCTGCGCACCGGTTTCGCCGAGGTCGTCCTGGAGATGAATCGCCAGCCGGTGAAGGAGGTCCTCGACCGCAGCTGCGCCGTCCTCGACGGCCGCGACGACAGGCTGCTTCAGTGGATCACCGACAGCGACATCGTCGCAATCTGTTGCGACAACTATGCGGTCGAGGCCTTTCCCGCGCGCCCGGCCGAGGGCCGGCGCCCGGCCCTGCCACTCCATCAACACTGCCTGTTCAAGCTGGGCCTGCCGCTGGCCGAGCTGTGGTATTTGAAGGAGCTGGCGGATTGGCTGCGCGCCCATGCTCGCCACCGCTTCCTGCTCACCGCGCCGCCCTTGCGGCTGCCCGGCGCGGTGGGCTCGCCGGTGACCCCGGTGGCCACCGTATGACCCGCCGGCGGCTTCCTTGACAGGCCCAAGGGCGGGCCCTTATATGCCTGCCGCTTGGGGGCGCTTAGCTCAGCGGGAGAGCACCGTCTTCACACGGCGGGGGTCGGTGGTTCGATCCCACCAGCGCCCACCACGCCTTCGGCCCTCGAATTTTCAATTGATTTGGTCACTGCCGGCCCGGTTTCAGGCCACACCGAAGGAGCTTCGCGAATGGAGATCGATTGGGGCGTAGTAACAACTATCGCCGCACCGCTAGTCGCTCTCTTTGTCGGTGCGCTCGTTAATCGCGCCCTTGAAAGCAGGCCGCGTCTTGTTACCTACCTCGGCCATGTTTCCGTGCATACACTGAAACAACACGACGGCTCAACATCCGATGTGTATACGCATTCAGTAGTATTGCGGAACGCCGGACGTCGACCAGCGACCAACGTTCGATTGGCTCATCCCTATCTTCCCGACTTTAACGTCTTGCCAGACGTTGAGCACCGCGTCGAGGACCTCCCGGGCGGAGGCAAAGAAATCGTCATACCAACTCTGGTTCCCAACGAGCAGGTGACTATCTCGTACCTCTATTTCCCACCAGTAACCTGGAATCAGATCAACGACCAGATCAAATCTGACGAGGGCCTAGCTAAAGTCCTCCAGGTCCTACCAACGCAACAATATCCCAGATGGTTTAACCGCCTCGCTGCTGGTTTCATGCTCGCGGG
>JBHICX010000445.1:0-1837 GCA_046759805.1 Kiloniellales bacterium
CGGGCGATGTTGCGGACGCGCCCGCCATTGGCGAACAGGCCGTAGTGGCGGATGCGATGGAAGCCCGGGGGGAGGGTGTGGATGAGGAAGCGGCGGATGAACTCGTGCGCTGCCAGGGTCATGCTCTTCCAGCGCTCGCGGCCCTTGGCACGGTAGTCCTTCCAGGTGAAGGTGACGCCGGCATCGTCGAGGGCGATGAGGCGGCTGTTGGCGATGGCGACACGGTGGGTGTAGCGCGACAGATAGGCGAGCACGGCTTGCGGCCCGGCGAAGGGCCGCTTGGCATAGACGACCCACTCGATGTTGCGTAACGGCGATAGATAGCCGGCGAAGGCATCGCGCTCTTCGAGATCGGCGAGATCGTTGAAGAAGCCCAGGTACCCAGCGTCGTGGGCCGCCGTGAGCTTGTCGAGGAACAGCCGTCGGAACAGCCGCGAGAGCACGCGCACGGGCAGGAAGAAGCCCGGCCGGCATGACAGCCAACGCGTTCCGTCGCGCGAGATGCCGCCGCCGGGCACGATGCAATGGACATGGGGATGATGGGTGAGCGCCGAACCCCAGCTGTGGAGCACCGCGGTGAGGCCGATGCGGGCGCCGAGGTGCTTGGGATCGGCGGCGATGGTGATCAGCGTCTCGGCCGCGGCCTTGAACAGGATGTCGTAGACCACGGCCTTGTTCTGGTAAGCGATGTCGGCGATCGGCGCCGGCACCGTGAACACCACATGATAGTACGCCACCGGCAAGAGCTCGGCCTCGCGCGCGGCCAGCCACGCCGCGGCGGCCGCCCCCTGGCACTTCGGGCAATGGCGGTTGCGGCACGAGTTGTAGGCGATCTGCGTGTGCGCGCACCTCTCGCAGCGCGCCACATGCCCGCCGAGCGCCGCGGTGCGGCAGCTCTCGATCGCCGCCATGACCTTGAGCTGGCCGAGGCTCAGATGCCCTGCTCGTGCCTGGCGCCAGGCAGGGCCGTGGGCGCGGAAGATATCCGCGACCTCCAGCCCTTCTCGCGGCATGACGCCGCCCGGTCACGCGGGCGGCAGCTTACCTTGGCTCAGATGCTCCAGCGGGCTCTTGACCGCCCTGAGCGTGGTGCTGGCGACATGGCTGTAGCGGGCGGTGGTCTCCAGCTTCTTGTGGCCCAAGAGCACCTGGATCACGCGGATGTCGACCTTCTGCTCCAGGAGGTGGGTGGCAAAGCAATGCCGCAGCGTGTGCAAGGACACCCGCTTATCGATCCCGGCCGCCTCCTTGGCACCATCGAAGGCACGGCGCAGCTGCCGGGTGGTCAGCGGATTGACCGGGTTCTGGCCCGGAAACAGCCAGCCCCCTGGCAGCATCACGCGCCGCTCCCGCCCGGCCCGCCACCAGGCGCGCAGGAGCTCGACCAGGGGGTCCGACAGCATGGCATAGCGGTCCTTGCGCCCCTTGCCTTGCTCGACGCGGATCACCCGGCGTTCGCCGTCGATGTCCGAGACCTTGAGCGAGACCACCTCCGAGGCGCGCAAGCCGGCCCCATAGGCCACGCTCAGCGCTGCTCGGTACTTCAGCCCCGGCGCCGCGTCGAGAAGGCGCGCAACCTCCTCCGGGCTCAAGACCACGGGCAGCTTGCGCGGCTCGCCCACGGTGGTCATCGCTTCGCTCGCATCCTTGCGCCCCAGTGTCACCGTGAAGAAGAAGCGCAAGGCCGACACGGCCGCGTTCATGGCTGTCGCCGAGGCGCCGCCGGAACGCATGTGCAGCTGATAGCGCCGCAGATCCTCCGCATCCGCCTGGTCGGGCGAGCGGCCGAGAAAGACCGTGAAATCCCTGACCGCCCGGATGTATCCTCGCTGGGTGC
>JBHICX010000446.1:0-1836 GCA_046759805.1 Kiloniellales bacterium
CGGATTGTCCGCCCAGGCATAGCGAACGGCGACCGCTTTTCTCACCTGATCACTCACAAGAGCTCGAGGGTGGAATCATCTTTTAAGCTTCGGTCCAATGTAACGGTGCGGCTGCAACCGATCAGGAAGAGTATTGGTGCCCCATGAGAGCGTATACCAGGGTGCCCCGGAGCGTCATCGGAGGGCCTAATAGCCCTTGCGGTCCCCGCCGGCTAACGGCGTAGGTGTTTTCGGCGGAACGACACCTGCGGCCATCATCACTCGATGAAGGGCGGCCACTGTCTCGGGCGAAGGCTTGAAGTTCCCCTGTCTATGACCCTCGGCGATCAGTAACGGCGTCCATCCGTGCTTGTTTTTCTGATTCCAGATTTCGATCTTGGCGCCCTTGTCGGCGAGGAACTGCACGACCTTAGGGAGGTTCTTGTAGGCTGCGCCATGCATGGCGGTTTCACCGTTGTCGTCGACCGCATTCACGTCGGCGCCGAGATCCAATGCCACTTGCACCGCCTCCAACACCTCGCTTTCCGTTCCGGCGTCCTCGCCGGGAGAACGCGTTGCGAGTCCGGCCGCCACCATCAGAGGCGTGCTGTTGTCTGCATTCGGCAGCAGCGGATCGGCGCCCAACGCGGCCAGCGTCCTCATCAAGTCGGCGTCCGCGGTGAGGGCAGCCAGCAGGAAAGGTGTCGCCCCGACCTCATTCAGACGTGTATTGGCCAATCTCACCCGGTTCGTCATCCTCGCGTTCAAATTCGCTCCATGTGCCGCAAGCTTCTTGACGAACTCGATACTGCTCATGTTTCCGGACCCCTCGGGAGCCGGATCGTTATCGCCGAGGCCCGGCTTGCGGACCGACGTAATCGCGTGTAGAACCGTGTAACCCGGCAGGTCCGCATTCGGATCCGCGCCGGCGTCCAGCAGATTTGCCGCCAGTTCGTAATGAGCGTTCGTGACCGCCAAGTGCAGTGCGCTGGCGCCAACCGGGGGCCGCCGCCCGCCGGGGACCCGCCTCTGCCTGGAAGCCTCGGCCTGTACGGTTTCGTTCACGTCCGCCCCCGCCTTCAGGAGGGCCCGCACAACTCCGATCCGGCCTTCCCTCACGGCAAACAACAGGGGCGTAAACCCGGACTCCAAACGGGTCAGGAAGTCCGCTCCGGCCTTGATGAGTTCCTTTACAACCTCCGCGTGACCTTCCGCCGCCGCCCACATGAGGGCCGTCTGTCCGCGCCGGCTTTCCTTCCTGTCAAGTTCGGCTCCGCGGAATAGTAGCGCCTTTACGACCCCGACCTTGCCTGTGCGCGCGGCGGTCATCAAAGCGGTTTCCCCTCCGCGAAGCGCGGTGTTGGGGTCAGCCCCAGCATCCAGGAGCAGCTCGACCATGGCGACGTTTCCATTCATGCAGGCCAGCGAGAGTGGCGTCACGCCATACCGGTTCACAGCTTCCACGTTGCCGCCCGCGCGCACTAACAGCTCCACTGTTTCCAGATCGTCCTGGTACGTCGCCCAGTGCAGCGCCGTCATCCCGTCAATCTGGGGTGCGTTCACGTCGATTGTCTGTTGCAGCAAGGTGCGAATGCTCGCCCGATCCATCTTTTCCGCCGCATCCGCCAACGGCGAGTCAGAGCCGGCCGCGATCAGGCTGACCGCGGATAGCAACAAAGCCATCCCCCCTTCGCCGAACCGTTTCAGGCACATCACGATTGTCTCCTGCTTTCGTCCCCGGTGAATCATACAGAAACCGGATCGAGCAGTTCGTCGACCTTGCCCTGGCTGTCGGCGAAGGCGTCGAGATGGACACCCACTTTTTCGAGCAACGTCAGGTGAAGATTGGCCAGCGGC
>JBHICX010000447.1:0-1822 GCA_046759805.1 Kiloniellales bacterium
CCCGCCGCGGGCTGGGCGCGGTAGGTGCCGAACAGCCGGTCCCACCACGGCAGATTGAAGCCGAAATTGCTGTTGGTCTCCCGGACCACCACCGAATGGTGCACGCGGTGCATATCGGGGGTGACGACGAACCACCGGAGCACCCGGTCGACGCCAATTGGGATGTTCAGGTTGCCGTGGTTGAACATCGACGTGGCGTTGAGCAGCACTTCGAACATCAGCACGCCCAGCGCCGGGGGCCCTAGCGCGGCGACCAGCGTGAGCTTGATCAGCATCGAGAGCAGGATTTCGATGGGATGGAACCGGGTGCCCGTGGTGACGTCGAAATCGAGGTCGGCATGATGCATCCGGTGCAGCCGCCACAGCGCCGGCACCGCGTGGAACATCACGTGCTGGAGATAGATCGCGAAGTCCAGCAGCACCACCGTCAGCGGGACCGCCAGCCAGTACGGCACGCTGACGGCGTTGAACAGCCCCCAGCCCCGGCCTTCCGCCACCAGCGCTATGCCAACGGCGGCGGTGGGAAAGACCACGCGCAACATGAGGGTGTTGAGGGCGACGACGCCGATGTTGTTGGGCCAGCGGACGAGGCGCGGCATGGTCCGCGCGCGACGCGGCGCCAGCGCCTCGCAGATTGCAACGATCGCGAAGACGCCGAGGAAAAAGGCCAACCGGATCACCGGCTCATTCGCCAGGCTCGCTTCGGGCATGTCGAAACCCCGGGGCTGGCGGCGGGTGAGGCTGGTTCCGCCCCCAATGAGATGGGGGCCCGGGAATCCTTGTCAATCCGGCGCGTCTCCGGCAATGCCCTTGCCGCCTGCTGCCCGCCCGATTAAAGCATGGCACGATGTCGAGTGATACCGAGATCGCGCGGGTTCTCCGCCGGCACTGCGAAGACCCGATGAGCAGCTTCAGCATCGGGTCGCATGGTGCCATTGCGGAGTTCCATCGCGATGCGGACGAACCCCTGGCCATCGACGAGCCCGAACGCCTGACCATCGGCACCCGGCGGGGCGCGTTGCGGGTCGAGTTGACGCCCGGCGTGCGGCCGCTGGCATACGAAACCCTGAGCGCCCGCGCGGGCCGCTGGCAGCACGGCGTGGTGTTCTGTCTTGCCGCCGGAAGGGCCGAGGGACGCCGACGCGCCGCCCTGACGGAGCTGGGCCCGGATCGGGCGGCGCTACGCGCCGCCGATCGCAACCAGATCCTGTTCGACATCGGGGTCGGCGCGCGCAACGTCGATTTCTGTGTTCGCACCAGGGACCCGACGCTGCTGGCGCTGCTGCGCCGGTGGACGGGCCGATCCGTGCTCGAGCCCCATGGTCCGATCATGGCGGCCGTCGTCGACGCCAGCCCGCACCGAGTCGCCATTTCGAAGCTCGGCCGCATCGAGGTGTATCAGGCGATCGCCAGGACCAGGACGCCCCAGGGCCCGCACACCCACCTGTTGCCGAACCTGCTGGCCGGCGGTCGCACGCATTCCGCCGACATCCCGGTTCCCCGAGGCACCCTGCCGTGCTTGAGCCTGTATCCGCCGAGCGCCTTGTTCGATAGCCTTGGCCGCGAAAAGCCCTTCGATCGGGAGAGCCTTGCGGCCTTCGAGACGCTACTCGATCGGTGGGGCGCCCCGCAATATCGCGCCGAAAAGGCCCGGGTCGTTGCCGCCGTTCAGGCCGGCCGCTCCCCCGGCACCCATAATTGGCCGCGAAGCCGACTCGGCCGAACCGCGCTACGCGTCGCCCTCAGGCAGATGCGACACCGGGATCGTAACGATCCGCTCGTCCTGGCCTGGTGCCGGCACTTCGACGCACCGAGACGCCGG
>JBHICX010000448.1:0-1814 GCA_046759805.1 Kiloniellales bacterium
GATCCGCTCGGCCGGCGCCGGGTCCGCATCCGCCGCCAGCGGCCCCGCTTCCATCTCCGCCTTCAAGGCCTGGAGCTGGGCTGTGAGCGCCGGGCTCGCGCCGGGCGCCACCAGCCGGGTCCAGGCCGACGGGTCCGCCCCCGGTGGCGCCGCGATCACCCCGGCCACGAACTCACGCAGCTCGGCCAGCGACAGCCCCACCCGCGCCTTGCCCAACAGGCTTTCGAGGACCGCGTCGCCCTGATAGGCGGCGCGGGATTTGGCCGACCGTGCCATGCTTTGCCCCATGTTTCCGGGCCCAAGCTAGGCGGCGCGCCGGCCCGGCGCAAGGGCGCAGACTCCATGCAGTGGATGCAATTCGGCACTGCAAAAATAACGCTCATCATCGGCGTAATCTTGTCTATGTAGGCGTCGATAGGCGCCAATCGCCGCCGACATCTTCAACATTTCGGGACTGTACGAGGCAAGCTATGGCCACCACCATGACGACCCCACTCGCCACCATCCACCGGGACCCGCCGAGGCGGGGTGCCTGGCACATGCGCCTGCTGCAACGGATCGGGCGCTGGGCGACGCGCCTGCGCCGCTGGAGCGGCTTCGTCGCGCAGGCGCGCCAGCGTACCGAGGCCGAGCTTGGCGCCTTGAGCGACGCCATGCTGCACGACATCGGCATCGAGCGCTGGCAGATCCCGGCGATCGCCCGCGACCTAGCGGCGTCTCCCGCCACCCGGCCCGGGCGGCAGCAAGCGTCCGTCACCGATATGGCGGCGGCGCGGCCGACCGACCCGGCCGACCGTCCGCTCCCGCAGCCGCCGCACGCCGAGGCGGCCTGACCGGGCTCCCTCTCCCCCACCCAGGCGCGTCATCACCACGGTGCTCCAGTCGCCGATGACCACCCGGTCCACCGGCCGCAGGCCTTGGGCGCGATGGGCGGCGACCACCGCGGTCTCGTCGCCCTGCATGAGGCCCGAGAGCACCGCGGTGCCGCCCGAGACCGCAAGCCGGGCCGTAAGCTCCGGCGCCATCAGGCGCAATAGTCGCGCGAATAGGTTGGCGGTGATCAGGTCGTAGGGCGCGCCGCGCGCCACCGCGGCACTGCGCATGCCGTCGCTCGGCACCACCCGCACCAGGGACGCTACGCCGTTCACCCGCACGTTGTGCCGGGCGACGCGCACCGCCTCCGGATCGACGTCGGCGGCGACCACCGCCGCCCGCCAGGTGCGGGCCGCGGCGATGGCCAGGATGCCGGTGCCGCAGCCGATGTCGAGGGCCCGCCGGACGCGTCGCCGCCGGGCCAATCGGTCGAGCGCCAGCAGGCAGCCGCGGGTGGACTCGTGCCGGCCGGTGCCGAAGGCGGTGGCCGCGTCCAGGCACAGGCCGATGCCCCCGGGCGGGGCCGCGCTCGGGTCGTGCGAGCCGTGGATCAGGTAGCGCCCGGCGCGGATCGGCGGGAAATCCTTGCGGTTCTCCTCGAGCCAGTCGATAGCCGGCAGCGCCGCTATGGTCGGGACCGGCTCGGGCACGCCGGCGCCGGCCGCCGCCAGGGCCAGCGCCACCTCGAGTGCCGCCCGGTCCGGCTCGGCCGCGGCATAGGCCTGCAGGCGCCAGCCTCCGCCGGGCGCGGTCTCGAAGCCGGAGACCGCGTCGCCGAACCGCTCCAGGGCCGCCTCGAACAACGGCACGGCCGCGGCCGGCACCACCAGGTCGATCCGCCAGCCACCGTTCTTGGATCTCATGTCCGGCCGCGGGCGAGCGGTGTGGGTCGCCACGCCTCGTCTTCCAGCGCGACGCGAACGAACTCGGTCGAAATCGCC
>JBHICX010000449.1:0-1792 GCA_046759805.1 Kiloniellales bacterium
TCGGGTGGCTGGCTTAGAGCTATCCCGCCAGTGTCCGCTTGTCGCCAGGAGCTGAGTCTTGCGACCTGCACGCCGATGCGGGGCCGCGGCGCGATCCTGCGAGGGCGGGCGCGGCTTTTCAGGAGGGCGGGGCAATCGGTTCCACGCTTAAGACGCCCGCCGCCTTTGGGCGGAGGGATTGGGGTCCAGGGCTTTATCAGCGACCTCCTAGGCGCCAAAGCGAAACCCCGATCCGCAGCGGCCAGCCTCGAAACACCTTGACAAAACTAGTTTGGTAGTTATTTTAAGGCTCATGAACGAAGCACAGACCGCCTCTGCTCTTGGAGCCCTCGGTCATGAAGCCAGGCTCCGGATCTTCCGTCTCCTGGTTCGCGCCGGGGACGATGGTCTCAACATCGGCGAGATCGGCCGACTGGTCGGGCTGCCCGCATCTACGCTCGCACACCATCTAAGCGCGCTGGTGCAGGTCGGGCTCGTTACCCAGGAGCGGCAAGGGCGCCAAGTCATCAACCGCGCGGACTTCAACGTGATGAACAGCGTTCTCGCATTCGTTGCAGAGGAGTGCTGCAAGGGCGTCAGCCTGGTGGAGGACTCTGCCGCATGACCCCGACCGATCTTTGTTTTGCCCAATTATAACTATTTACCTAGGCGTGTCGTTATGACCGAACTCGCACTCAAGATCCGCCGCCTCGGCTCCGACGCGATCGAGATCGACCGGGTCGTGCTCGCCCTCGTACTGCTGTTTGGTGTCATCGCCCTGGCGCCGCCGGGCTCGCTCCCCGACGCGCTGGCCTTCGTCACGCGTTCGCTGCTCTGGATCTCGCCGTTCCTCGCGCTGTCCGTCGCCGTCGCGGCCTACGCCTCGGCAAGCGGCGCTGACAGCCTGATCGCCAGGGCCTTCCAGGGCCGCCCGATCCGCATGATCGCCGTCGCGGCCCTGTTTGGCGCGCTTTCGCCCTTCTGTTCGTGCGGCGTGATCCCGATCATCGCCAGCCTGCTCGCCGCCGGCGTGCCGCTTGCGCCGGTCATGGCCTTCTGGGTTGCGTCGCCGCTGATGGACCCCGAGATGTTCATCCTGAGCGGCGCCGCCCTCGGCATCCCGTTCACCGTCGCCAAGGCCCTTGCGGCCATCGGAATCGGCCTGCTTGCCGGTTATTCGACCCATCTGTTGACGGCCATGGGACTTTTCCGATCCCCGCTCGGCGCGGAGACGGCGGCCGGATGCGGAACCGGCTGCGGCACAAGCTGCGGTCCAGGGGCGGAAACCCAGGTTGTGTGGCGGTTCTGGACCGACCCCGAGCGGCGGCGCAGGTTCCGCTCGTCGACGCTCCAGACGGGCTGGTTCCTCGGCAAGTGGCTGGTGCTCGCGTTCGCCATCGAAAGCCAGATGGTCGAGTACGTACCGGCCGACCTGATCGTAACCTATCTCGGCACCACCGAATGGTGGACTCTGCCGGCCGCGGTCGCCGCCGGCGTGCCCGCCTACCTCAACGGCTACGCGGCGATCCCGCTTATGGCGCGGCTGATCGACATGGGTATGGCGCCCGGCGCAGCGCTCGCCTTTCTGCTGGCCGGCGGCATTACCAGCATCCCGGCGGCGATCGCCGTCTGGGTGCTGGTCCGGGCACGGGTGTTTGCTTGGTATCTGGTTCTCGCCGCGAGCGGCTCGCTGCTAGCTGGGCTGGTCTACCAAGCCGTCGCCGGATGACCCAGCAATGGAGGTTGCACAAAGGGAAGGACCGCGGCCGCGGCCAGCCTCCGGTTGGTGGGGCTGATGGTGCTCCTGAACGCG
>JBHICX010000450.1:0-1783 GCA_046759805.1 Kiloniellales bacterium
TGCGCCGCGCCGGCGCGCGCCGGCGCGCCGCCGGCGAGGACGAAGCCGCGGTCGGTGCGGCGCCGGAGGTCGAGGACCGCATAGCGCCGGAGCGCGACGCCGAGCTGGAGGCCAAGGAGGAGTTCATCCTGAGCGTCGCCGAGGACGGCATGGGCAAGCGCAGCTCGGCCTATGACTATCGGACCACGAGGCGCGGCGGCAAAGGCATCGACAACATGGACCTGAGCCGCACCGATACCCGTCGGCCCACCGTGGTGGCGGCCTTTCCGGTCGAGGCGAGCGACCAGATCATGCTAATGACCGACGGCGGCCAGCTGATTCGCTGTCCGGTCGACGACATCCGCATCGCTGGGCGCAAGACCCAGGGCGTCACCTTGTTCAAGGTCGCCGAGGACGAGCGGGTGGTGTCGGTGACGCGGCTGGAGGAAGAGGCGGCGGAGGACGCGGCCGGGGAGGCCGAGGGCGATGGCGGCTGATAGTCGGATCATCGGGGTCTATCCGGGCACCTTCGACCCGATCACCAACGGCCATTTCGACATCATCCAGCGTGCCGCCACCCACCTGGTCGACAGGCTGATCGTGGCGGTGGCGGACAGCACCGGCAAGGCACCGCTGTTCGACATCGAGGAGCGGCTGGCGATGGTGCGCGACGAGGTGGCGCCGCTGAACAGCGGCGGCGAGCGCGTCATCGTGCGCGCCTTCGACATCTTGCTGATGGACTTCGTGAAACAGGTCGGGGCCCAGATCATCGTGCGGGGTTTGAGGGCGGTCTCCGACTTCGAGTACGAGTTTCAGATGGCCGGCATGAACGCCCGGCTCAATCCGGAGGTCGAGACCGTGTTCCTGATGGCCTCGGACCGCCACCAGTTCATCTCCTCGCGCTTCGTCAAGGAGATCGGCCGCCTGGGCGGCGACATCCGACATTTCGTCTCGCCGGCGGTTGCGCGGCGCGTGATCGACCGCGTCGGCGCCCCCCCCGCCGAGGTCTCGCCCGACAAGGTGCAAAGCCTCAAGAAAGCCTGAGCGCGCCCGCCCAGGGCGCAGCCCATTCCGAAACCATGACATCGACGGCGCGGTCAGCGCGGATGGGCGGGGCACCGGCATTCATGCCCCTAGGCATGTGGCGGTGCCGGGATTATGCTGGTCGGTCAACTACCTAACGGCATCAGTGGGAGACCACGGCCATGGCCGAAAGCCAAGTATTCGACAAGTCCAGGTTGCCGAGCCGCTATGTCTCGGTGGGTCCCAAAAGCGCGCCCCACAGGTCGTATTACTATGCCATGGGCCTGACCGAGAAGGAGATCGCGCAGCCCTTCGTCGGCGTCGCCACCACCTGGAACGAGGCCGCGCCCTGCAACATCTCGCTGTCGCGCCAGGCGCAGGCGGTCAAACGCGGCGTCGATCGGGCCGGTGGCATGCCGCGCGAGTTCACCACGATTACCGTCACCGACGGCATCGCCATGGGCCACGCGGGGATGAAGTCGTCGCTGGTCAGCCGCGAGGTGATCGCCGACTCGGTCGAGCTCACCATGCGCGGCCATTGCTACGACGCGCTGGTCGGGCTGGCGGGCTGCGACAAGGCGCTGCCGGGCATGATGATGGCCATGCTGCGGCTCAACGTCCCCTCGGTGTTCCTCTATGGCGGCTCCATCCTGCCCGGCCGCTACCGCAACCGCGACGTGACCGTGGTCGACGTGTTCGAAGGCGTCGGCGGGCATGCCGCCGGCACCATGTCCGACGACGAGCTGCACCAGCTGGAGATGGTCGCCTGCCCCTCGGCCGG
>JBHICX010000451.1:0-1783 GCA_046759805.1 Kiloniellales bacterium
GTGTCAACCGCCTGGATCTGGTCGCGGTGCTGAAGGCCAGGGAGTAGGCAAACCTTGCAAGTAACCCGACGCCGACCCCTGATCGTGGCTGCCGCCGGCGGGCTCACGGCGCTGGCGCTGGTCTACGCCTTCTGGCCGCAGCCTGTGCCGGTCGACCTGGGCGCGGTCTCGCGCGGCACCCTGCGGGTGACGGTTGACGACGAGGGGCGCAGCCGGGTGAAGGACGTCTACGTGGTTTCGGCGCCGGTGGCCGGGCGGGCGCTCAGGATCGAAAGCAAGGTCGGTGACGAGGTGATCGCCGGCGAGACGGTGCTGGCCACCATCCAGGAGGCGCAGCCCACGTTCCTGGACGCGCGTTCCATGCGCCAGGCGGAAGCTGAAGTGAAGGCGGCGGAAGCGGCGCGGACGTTGGCCGAAGCCGAGCTGGTGCGGACCCGGGCGGAGCTGGACTTCGCCCGCACCGAGCTCAACCGCGCCGAAGCCCTGGCCGCGCGCAACAATATCTCGCAGCGGGCGCTCGATCACGCCCGGCTCGAGGTCAAGACCCGTGAGGCGGCGGTGGCGGTCGCCCAGGCCGCCCTTCGGGTCAAGAGGTTCGAGCTGGAAACCGCCCGCGCCTCGCTGATCGACCCGAGCGAGGCGGCGGAACCACCTGGGCAGACGCGGCGCCGCTGGGTCGAAGTCAGGGCGCCGACCAGCGGTCGGGTACTGCGCATCCTGCACGAGAGCGAGGGCGTCGTCACCGCCGGTGCGCCCCTGGTCGAGATCGGCGACCCACGGCAGCTCGAGGTCGTGGTCGACCTGCTTTCGACCGACGCGGTCAAGGTCAAGGAGGGGGCCGAGGTGGTGATCGAGGACTGGGGCGGCGGCGAGGTGCTGGCCGGCCGCGTGCGGCGGGTCGAGCCCTATGGCTTCACCAAGGTCTCGGCGCTCGGTATCGAGGAGCAGCGGGTCAACGTCATCATCGATTTCACCGATCCGCCGGCGAAGTGGCGCCCGCTCGGCCACGGCTATCGGGTGGAGACGGCGATCGTCGTGTGGCGGCAGGCGGACGTGCTCAAGCTGCCGGTGAGCGCGCTGTTCCGCGACCGCGACTCGTGGTCCGTGTTTGTGGTATCCGAGGGAAGGGCCCGACTACGCCGGATCGCCATCGGCCGCAACAACGGGATCGAGGCGCAGGTGCTGGAGGGCCTTTTGGAAGGCGAACAGGTGGTGTTACATCCCAGCGATCGGGTGACCGACGGCGCGCGCATCGTCGTCCGCTCCGCCGGCTAGACCTGGGACTGGATCAATGTCGTTCGGCGGTGAAGGGAAGATGCCATGCTGGACATAAGCCTGGAGAAGGTGTGCTTCATCATGATCAAGGCACGTGAGTTCGACGCCAAGGTGGAGCCGGACGACCCGGATTCCGGCTCCAACCCGACCGACGACGACCAGCGGGATATCCTCGAGGACTTCGCCGACGACGCGACCTACGAGGAGCTGGTGGACGCGCTGGAGGCGCTCAACCAGGACGAGATGGCGGAGCTGTTGGCGCTGATCTGGCTGGGGCGCGGCGACTACACGCCGGAGGAATGGCCGGAGGTGCTCGAGCAGGCCCGCGAGACTCGGGACGAGAACGCCGTCAGGTACATCATCGGCATCCCGTTGGTCTCTGACTATCTGGAGGAGGGCCTGTCGAGGCTCGGCTTCTCTTGCCAGGAGTTCGAACTCGGGCGGCTCTAGCGAATTATCCACTTACGTGGAATCGCTCCGGCCCACGCCCCCACCCGGCCACCCCCGG
>JBHICX010000452.1:0-1781 GCA_046759805.1 Kiloniellales bacterium
CCGCCGGCGCCATCCGCCGCTACATCTCGCGCCAGTCGCCCGCCTGCTCGAAGGCGTAGGCGGCCCGATAGATCGTCGATTCATCGAACTGCCTGCCGACGAGCTGCATGCCCACCGGCAAGCCGTCGCGCAGGCCGCAGGGCAGCGACATCGCCGGGTGATGGGTGATGTCGAACGGCGCGGTGTTGGCGAACATCTCGGTCGCGGCCGCGCGCGCGATGTCTTCCTCGCGACCGCCCTCCAGTGTCGGCAGCGGCGTCGCCTTCACCGGCACCGTCGGCATCAAGAGCAGATCGTAGTCCGCCAGCACGGCGTCGTAGGCCGCGATCAGCCGGCGGCTGATGTTCATCGCCTTGCCGTAGTAGCGGAATCCGTGGTGGCGCGCGATGTAGGTGCCGAGCAGCAGGTAGAGCTTGGTCGTCTCCGCCAGCTCGTTGGCCCGCTGCCGCCAGCCGCGGTGGAAGTCCATCAGGCTGGTGACGTAGAGGTCCGAGCGACCATGACCATAGCCGTCGCCCCACATCATGGTCTGCGCGATGCCCTCGATGGCGATCGGCGTTGAGATCGCCGGCCCCACCAGGTGCATCGGGATCGAGACCTCTTCGACCGTGGCCCCCAGCGCCTTGAGACGCCCGGCCGCCTCGCGCACGCAGGCGTCGACGTCGGCCTCCGAGTTCTCGAAGCCGAAGCCCTCGCTCAGCGCCGCGATCTTCATACCGGCAACGCCACCTTCGAGCGCCTTGGTGTACGGGTGGGTCTTGACGTTGATCTGGCGCGGATCGATGCCGTCGGGCCCGGCGATCGCCTCGAGCAGCAGCGCGTTGTCGCGCACCGTGGCGGTCATCGGGCCGGTGTGATCGACCGAGACCTCGATCGGCATGATCCCGGTATACGGCACCAGCCCGTGCGTCGGCTTCAGGCCGTAGACGCCGCAGTACGCGGCGGGAATGCGGATCGAGCCGCCCTGGTCGCCGCCGATCGCCATGTCGACCTCGCTGGCGGCCACCAGCGCGGCGCTGCCCGACGACGAGCCGCCCGCCGAATACCCATGTTTGTGCGGGTTGTGCACCGGGCCCGTGGCGTTCGTGTGGCTTCCGCCCGAAAGGCAGAAGGATTCGCAATGCGCCTTGCCGACGATCTCGCCGCCAGCGTCGAGGATGCGGCTGACGATGGTGGCGTCGATCTCGGGCACGTAGCCCTCGAGCGTCGAGGCGCCGTTCATCATCGGCACCCCGGCGAGCATGACGTTGTCCTTGAGCGCGACGGTCTTACCCTTGAGCTTGCCGCGCGCGGCGCCCTTCACGGCCGTCTTGTAGTACCAGGCGTTGTACGGGTTCTCGTCGGCTGTCGGGCGGTAGCCCGGCGTGCGCGGGTACTTTACCCGCGGCAGCGCGTCGGGCATCGCATCGACGACGTTGTATTCCTCGATGCTGGGTTCGATCAGCCCGGCGAACGAAACCGCGTCCTGGTGGGTGAGTTCGAGACCGATGTCCTCGGCGATCTCAAGCAGCTGTTCGGCTGTGGGGGCCTTTACGGCCATGTGCTCCTCCCTTTGCGCATTTGGTGACTCGAGCCTGGCCTAGGCGAGCACCACGGCGGTCCCGTTGGCGCTGACCATCAGCATGCTGCCGCCCTGGCCGACGACCTCGTAGTCGAGCTCGATGCCGACCACCGCGTTGGCGCAATATGCCTGTTACGCCGTGGACTCATAAGCAAGCGGCCAGATCCGATAGAGGCAAGGATGATCAGATGCTCAGATGTCTGCTTCTCGTCCTCAACCG
>JBHICX010000453.1:0-1780 GCA_046759805.1 Kiloniellales bacterium
CCGTCGGGATCGACCGGCGCCGACGATTTGATCCACTCGACGAAGCGCCCTGTTTCCCTGGCCACGGCATCGGCGTCGGCGAAAACGCCCGGGTCCACGAACAGAGACAGCATGTTGCTGCGATTGCCGGTGACCTCGGGGTTGGCACTGCCACCGCCGGAGAGCGTGCCGGCCAGGAGGTCGACGATGATGGCCAGGGCATGTCCCTTGTGCCCGGCAATCGGCAATATGGCGCCCCCTTCATAGACGTCCTGCGGGTTGGTCGACGGCCGCCCCTCGCGGTCCAGTATGCTGCCTTCGGGAAGCTTGAGGCCCTTGTTCCGTGCCACCCTGATCTTGCCCTCCGCCACCGCGCAGGTGGCGAAATCGGCGATGACGGGTGGACCGTCCGCCGCCGGGATGCCACAGGCCAAGGGATTGGTAGACAGCCGCCGTTCCCGACCGCCGAAGGGGGCGACCCAGGGGGCGTCCAAGATATTCACGAAATGCAGGGAGATGACGCCGGCCTCGGCGGCGAGTTCCGCCCAGTCGCCGATCCGGCCGAGATGGGCGACGTTGCGCAGCCCCACGAGCGAGACCCCATGTTGCCGCGCCTTTGCCAGGCCGTGTATCACCGCCTGTTCGCCCATCACCTGGCCGAAGCCAAGATTACCGTCGAGGATGACGGCAGCGCCGGCGTCCGAGACCACCGTCGGCGACTGGTTGGCCTGGATCCTGCCTTCGGCGAGCTGCTGCACGTACTGGGGCACGCGGATGATGCCGTGGGAGTCATGGCCCACCAGATTGGCCTTCACCAGGTATCGGGCCACCAGCTCGGCCTCGGCCTCGGCGCACCCGGCGGCGACGAAGATTGCCGACCCGACCCGCTGCAAACGCTTCGGCGTGAATTTCATATGAGCCTGTTCCCGGTAGCGGCTGCGGCGTCACGCGGGGATCGTCCCGATCGACGGGGTCGGAGGGACGCACGAACAGGTGAGCTTCTCCTAAGCATGGACAGATCTGTCAAGACGTGTTGAATCACCCCTCGTGGGGCGGCGGTCACCTTGGCGCCCGCTGCAAAAGAATGGTTGGGGCCGGGGCAAACCGCAAACCTGAACCGGGTATCGATGAGGAAACGCCGATGAAAACGTCCAAAGTGATCTCGGAAGACCTGTCGGCCTCGGTGGTCGCGGTGCCGCCGCTGGCGCGCAACCGCGACTTCAGCCTGAACCGGGATCAGAACCTCAAGCTGATCCGGCATCTGGAGGCCGGCGGCATCACCACCTTGATGTACGGCGGCAACGCCAACTTCTACAACATCGCGCTGTCGGAATACGCCGAGGTTCTGGCGTTCCTGGCCGAGGCGGCGGCACCGGCAAGCTGGGTGATCCCCTCGGTTGGGCCGGACTACGGCAAGATGATGGACCAGGCGGTGGCCTTGAAAGACATCGACTTCCCCACCGCCATGGTCCTGCCGATAGCCTTTCCGGCGACGCCGAGCGGGATCGAGACCGGCATCCGCCGGTTCACCGACCGCCTGGGCAAGCCGGTGGTCTTCTACATCAAGTCGGACGGCTACGTGGCGCCAGAGGGCCTTGGCCGGATGGTCGACGACGGGCTCATCTGCGCCGTCAAGTACGCGGTCGTGCGCGAGGACCCGGGCCGGGACGACTATCTCAGCCGGCTCTTCGACCGGGTGGATGCGCGTTATGTGCTGAGCGGCATCGGCGAACGGCCGGCGGTGGCGCATATGCGGGTGTTCGGCCTGCCCGGCTTCACCTCCGGCTCGGTCTGCGTGGCG
>JBHICX010000454.1:0-1780 GCA_046759805.1 Kiloniellales bacterium
AAGGAAGCTCCACGGGCTCAACGCCGCCCGAGCGCAGCGTCGCCGCACGCCCGGCGTGGCGCCTGATCACCACGCGTTGTTCGAGCCCGGCGCGGTCAAGCGCCAGGACCAGGCGCGTGAAAAAAGCCTCGGCACCGCCGTGCTCGGCGCCGGCGATCGCCTGAAGCACACGGGTCACGGCCAGGGCTCCCGGAAGGCAGCGGCGCGCGATCTGCGGCACCCGGGCGAGGGCCCACCCGGTCGGACGACCGGGCCGAGGTGGCGCGGATTCATTCGTCCTCGAGCCTGGCCTTGAGATACGACAGCATGGGGTAGAGACCGGCAAAGAGCGCGATCAGGAAGCCGTACCCCCCTTCCCGGTAACCCTTGCGGGCGATGTAACACTTGCAAAAGCGCCAGACCATGCGCCGCAGGTTGCGACCGAACGAGCCGATCTCGCCGGACTCGCGCAGGTCCCGGGCCCGCTGGGTGCTGTAGCGGTCGAGCCGACGGATCATGTCCGAAATGTTGCGGTCGACATAGTGAATCATCGGCGTTTTGAGCCAGCGGCTGGTGCCCCTGAGGACCAGCTTGGGATGGACGCGCTGGTTTCCCCAGCGCTTGGCTCCGGGCGAGAACAATCTGGCCGTCGCGCTCACGCCCCAGGACCCGCCCCAGCCGTAACGCACCAGCCGCTCGCCGATGTGGTTGTCATAGGGGATGAGGAAATAGCCCGGCGCGGCGTCTGCGATCGCCTTGCGAATCTCCTCGGCGAGGAGCGGCGGCACCCGTTCGTCGGCGTCGACCTCGAGGATCCAATCGCCGGCGCACGCCTCGATGCCGCCGTTGCGACGCGCCCCTTCGTTCTCCCAGGCACCCTCGATTAACTTTTGGGCATAGCGCGCGGCGATTTCCTTCGAGCGATCGGTGCAGCGGTCGAGGACGACCACGATCTCATCGGCGAAGCCAAGCCGCTCCAGGCAGCTGGCGAGCTGAGCCTCCTCGTTGTGGACCACGACCAGGGCCGACAGCCTGGGTCCGCTCATGCGGCCTGGCCCGCCGAGCGCCGCCACAGCGCGCGCGCCGCCGCCTCGGCGGCGTCCACGGTGAGGCTGCCCATCAGGCTGCCGGTGGTGCGGTGGTCGTAGTCCTGTCCGCCCACCAGCGCCTCATAGGGAACGGCGGTGCGCGCCACCGCGCTGTGCTCACCCCAGGGCCCGTACAGCTCCTCCCGGCTCGGGCCGAACAGGCCGAGGGTCGGAATCCCGGCCGCCGCCGCCAGATGCATCAGGCCCGAATCGTTGCCGACATAGAAGGCGCAGCGCCTGAGACAAACATGGGCGGTCACCAGATCGACCCGGCCGACCAGATTGATGCGCCGGTCCGGCGGTATCGAGGCGGTCACCGGCGCGGCCACCGCTTTTTCACGGGCCGTGCCGAACACGGCGACGCGGGCCCCCGGCAATATCCCGCCGGCCCCGGTGAGCCGGCGTATGAGCTCGACGAAATTCGCCGTCCGCCACTGCTTGCCGCGCCAGTTGGCGGTCGGCCCCACGGCCAGCACCGGCGGGCCATCGGACACGAGTTTGGCCGCGGCCCGCCAGTGGTCCGGCGTGGTCCAGATGCGGGGGCCCGGGGGATCGTCGAGACCAAACAGGCTCGCCAGATGGCAAACCCGGTGGACCGGCTCGCGGCTTGGACGGAGAACGCGCCGGCGGCGGGTCGGCAGCAGATACGATATGCCGGAGGCCCGCAAGTCCACCACCAGGTCCCAATAGGAGGCGACGCAGGACGCCCAGAG
>JBHICX010000455.1:0-1770 GCA_046759805.1 Kiloniellales bacterium
GAGGTCTTCGACCACATGCGCCATCCCTATACCAAGGGCCTGTTCAGCGCGATTCCCCTGCCGGGCGCCGACAAGACCGCGCACCCCCTGGTGCCGATCCGCGGCCAGTTGCCGCTGCCGCACGAACGGCCGCCGGGCTGCTACTTCGGGCCGCGCTGCGACTTCTTCCAGGAAGGCCGCTGCGATATGCAGACCGAGCACGGCACCGTCTCCATGTCCCAGGTCGAAGACCAGGCGGGTCACGAGGTCCGCTGCCTGCGTTGGAACGAGATCGACTGGGCCTCCTACCGGCCGGAAGGCCTGACGGGCGAGGCGCTTGCGCCCGGCAAGGAGGTGCTGTCGATCGACAACATGCGCAAGTACTACGAGCTGCGCGACAACTCGATCGCGGCGCTCATCAAGGGCAGTCGGGTTCGTTACGTCAAGGCCAACGAACAGATCAGCTTCAACGCCCGCGAGTGCGAGACGGTGGCCATCGTCGGCGAATCCGGTTGCGGCAAGTCGACCTTCGCCAAGGTGCTCATGGGGCTGGAAACGGCGACCGACGGCGAGGTGGTCTTCAACGGCCAGGATCTCGCCAACTTCCCGGTGCAGAGGCGCTCGCCCGAGCAGATCGGCTCGATGCAGATGGTGTTCCAGAATCCCTTCGATACGCTCAACCCGAGCCACAGCATCGGTACCCAGCTCGCCCGGGTGATCAAGAAGTTCGGGGTCGAGACCGAAAAGCGCAAGATCGAGCAGCGGGTCATGGAACTGCTCGACCTGGTGAAGCTGCCCCGCGATTTCGCCCGGCGCCGGCCGCGCCAGCTCTCCGGCGGGCAGAAACAGCGCGTCGGCATCGCCCGCGCCTTTGCCGGCAACCCGGCCATGGTGGTCGCCGACGAGCCGGTCTCGGCCCTGGATGTTTCGGTGCAGGCGGCCGTCACGGGCCTGTTGATGGACATTCAGCGCACCTATCGCACCACGCTGCTTTTCATCAGCCACGATCTGAGCCTGGTGCGTTATCTCGCCGACCGCGTCGTGGTGATGTACCTCGGCTCCATCATGGAGCAGGGCACGACCGACGAGGTCTTCGCCCCGCCGTATCATCCCTACACCGAGGCGCTGCTTTCGGCCGTCCCGATCGCCGATACCTCGATCGAGAAGAAGCGCATCATCCTCGAGGGCAATCTGCCCAGCGTGATCGATCCCCCGAGGGGCTGCCCCTTCAACACGCGTTGTCCGCGCAAGATCGGCAAGATCTGCGAGACCGAGACGCCGCCCTTCGCCGAGGCGAGCCCCGGCCATGTGATTACCTGCCACATCCCGACGGAGGAGCTCCGCAGAGTCGAGCCGGTGATCGTCCAGGTCGAAAAGGACAAGCCGGCGGCGCAGTAGCCCCCGGACCGCGAGGCCCGGGACAAGCCGCGGAGGCGACGGCCGGTTCAGGGGACTGGAGGTGGGCGATGTGGCCACGGCTGGTTGTGGGGGGAGTGGCCGCCTGGGCGTTCTCGGCCTCGGCGGCTCTGCTGCCAGGGCCGGCGGAGGCCGTCGAATGTTGGCGCGGCTGGGGATACTGGATCGACGCGCGGACCCGGGCCTACAAAAGCGGCGAGTTGTTGCTGGTCACCAAGGGGCCGGCCGTTTGGCGGCCGGGCCATGCCGTCGAGCTCTATGTCCTCGACCGGACGACCGGGCGGATCGCGCGGGACGTGCCGCCGATCACGCTGATTCCGGCCAATCCCCGGACCTATTACCGGGGCCGGAGCAACTACGTCGACGGCAGCGGCG
>JBHICX010000456.1:0-1768 GCA_046759805.1 Kiloniellales bacterium
GCTATGGGTGGCCGGGTGGGGGAGCGGGAGGCCAGGAGTCGGCCGTAATGGCCGACGGTATCAGGTGTAGTCCCGGCGCGCCTCGTCGACGCCTTCCGGGTCTTCATGGATGATCACCTCGGCACCCGGAAAGGCGGCGACGATCTTGGCCTCGACCTGGTCGGCGATCTCATGGGCGCGGGTGAGCCGCAGATCGCCGTCCATCTCCAGGTGCAGCTGGATGAAGACATTGGGCCCGGAAAGCCGGGTGCGCAGGTCGTGCATGTCGCGCACCTCCGGGTGGGCCAGCGCCAGCTCGCGAATTCGCATCCGGTCCCGGTCCGGCATCTCGCGGTCCATCAGCATGTCCAAGGCACCCTTGGCGATGGCCCAGGCGCTCATCAGGATGTAGACGGCGATCGCCCCGCCGAACAGCGGGTCGGCCTGCACCCAGCCGAGGCGCTCGGCCAGCACCAGGGAGACGATGACGCTGGCGTTGACCAGGATGTCCCCCTTGTAGTGCAGCGAATCGGCGCGGATCGCGAACGAGCCGGTCCGCCGCACCACGTAATGCTGGAAGCCGACCAGCACCGCGGTGATCACGATGGAGAACACCATCACCGCGATCCCGACCGCACTGTTGCTGATCGTCACCGGCTGATACAGCCGATGGCCCGCCTCGAACAGAATCAGCGAGGCCGAGCCGGCGATGAACGCCGCCTGGCCCAGCGCCGCCAGCGGCTCCGCCTTGCCGTGGCCGAAGCGGTGCTCCCGGTCGGCCGGGGTGAGCGCGTGGCGCACCGCCAACAGGTTGATCACCGAGGCCGCGGCGTCGAGCAGCGAATCCACCAGGGTGGAGAGAATGCTGACCGAATCGGTCGCGAACCAGGCAAACAGCTTGGCCGCGATCAGGCTTCCGGCCACCGCCACCGAGGCGCCGGTGGCGAGCCGCATCAACCGCGCCGTCGGCGCCGGGACGCCCGGGTGCTCTAACCCGGCGGCGGGCTCACGGAAAGAGTCTCTCGGTGGTCCAGCCATGCTCGGTCCGGTGGTAGACAAGCCGGTCGTGGAGTCGGAAGGCGCTCGACCGCCAGAACTCGATGCACCGCGGCGTGAGCCGGAAGCCGGACCAGAACGACGGGCGCGGGATTGCGCCGACGTGAAACTTGGCGGTGTACCGGGCCATCCGCTTCTCCAGCTCGAACCGGCCGCTCAAGGGCCGCGACTGCGCGCTGGCCCAGGCGGCAATGCGGTGGCTGCGCGGACGCGAGGCGAAGTACTGGTCGGCCTCGGCGTCCGAGACCAGCGCCACCGGTCCCTCGATGCGCACCTGGCGGCGTAGGCTCTTCCAATGAAACAACAGCGCCGCCTGTGGATTGGCCGCTAGCTCCCACCCCTTACGGCTTTCCAGGTTGGTGTAGAAGACGAAGCCACGCTCGTCGAAGCCCTTGAGCAGGATCATACGGAGCGAAGGCGCGCCGTCGGGGTCGACGCTGGCCAGCGCCATCGCGTCGGGGTCGTTCGGCTCGGTCCGCTCCGCCTCTTCGGACCAGGCCCGAAACAAGACCAGCGGGTCGGCGGGCCCGACGAGCTCGGCCTCCTCCTGGTTGGCGGCGGGGCGGGTCTTCGAACGTGGCTCGTTCATGGCGCATCCTTTAAGCCCGCGTTCGGCGGCCAGGCGGTCATGCTAGCATCGTAAGGCGGCCAAGCTGATAGTGATCTGGCGATCAATCTGCTAAACAAAAGGCCTGACTTCAAGGCCGGCCCTCGATGGCCAGCCGGATCCCTT
>JBHICX010000457.1:0-1767 GCA_046759805.1 Kiloniellales bacterium
GACCCTGGAAGTTCGGCACCACCATGAGAAAGAAGCTCGACGGCGTGTTGATCCCCTCGGCCAGGCCGACGGCCAGCAAGCCCGCCTCGATCACCCGCCGGGTGGGGTTGGCGGCGCCGGCGATCAAGGCGTCGGCGTCGCCGGCTCGGACCATGGCGGCGCCGTAATAGAGCGGTTTGCGCATCAGCCGGCGCGCCACCTTGAGGTCCAGATTGGGCCGAGCACGGCGACAAGATTGGGCATAGGCGTCGAGCCGTTCGCCCTGTTCGGGATCGATGGTGGTGATCCCGTCTAGCGACGTCCCGGCCCGCCGGGCAACCTGCTTCAACTGGGCGCGGTTGCCCAATATGATGGCCTTGGCCACGCCGTCGTCCTGTAGGCGCCGGGCCGCCCGTATGACGCGCTCGTCGTGGCCCTCGGGCAGGACCACCGACTGGTCGCGGGCCCTGGCGGCCGCAATCAAGCTCTCGATGATGTGCATCGGACGAGCCTAGCCAGCAGAACTAGGCTTGTACATATTGCCTTGATGAGATGCCTGGCGGGGTAAGCTCAAGCGTCGAGGAATGACCGATGACCGACGACAACACAGAGAAAGTCGAGATTCACCGCGGGCTGAAGGAGGTCTATTTCGACCGCTCCGAAACCACTTTCATCGACGGGCGCGCCGGTGAGCTACGCTACCGCGGCTACTCGATCCACGACCTGGCACGCCATTCGAGCTTCGAGGAGACCACCTACCTGCTGCTCAACGGCGCCTTGCCGACGGGCGCCGAACTCGACGCCTTCGACGCCGAGCTCAAGGCCAGCCGCAGCCTGCCCGGGCCGATGTATGACCTGATCGAGGCGGTCAAGGACGCGCACCCAATGGACGTGCTGCGCACCGCGGTCTCGGCGCTGGCCGCCTTCGACCCGGAGGTCGCCGACAACTCGGCCCAGGCGACCCGGCGCAAGGGCGTGCGGCTCACCGCGCAGGTGCCGATCATCGTCACCGCCCACCACCACATCCGCAACGGCCGGCCGCCGGTGCCGCCGAGCCCGACCCTGGGCCACGCGGCGAATTTCCTGGCCATGCTGAAGGGCGAGGCGCCGAGCGCCGACGCCGCCCGGCTGATGGACGTGGACATGGTGCTGCACGCCGAGCACGGGTCGAACGCCTCGGCGTTCACGGCCCGCGTCGTGGCCGGCACCGAGGCCAACCTGCACGCCGCGATCACCGCCGCGGTGGCGGCCCTGTCCGGGCCCGCCCACGGGGGCGCCGCCGAGGACGTGATGGGCATGGCGGAAGAGATCGGCGATCCGGCGAGGGCCGCCGAGTACGTCAAGCGAAAGCGCCAGAACCGCGAGCCGGTGACCGGGTTCGGCCATCGCGTCTACCGGGCCGAGGACCCTCGCGCCCGCCACATGCGCGACGCCGTGCGGCGGCTGTCGCGCGAGATGGGCCAGCCCCAGTGGTACGAGATCCTGGAGGCCGTGGTCGAGGCGATGCGGCCCTACGCCCGCCGCGGCGTCAACGTGAACGTCGACTTCTACGCCGGCGTCGTCTACTTCCTGCACGGTATCCCGCGGGATCTGTTCGTGCCGATCTTCGCCGTGGGGCGCGTGCCCGGGTGGACCCTACAGGTGATCGAGCAGCTCGAGCACAACATCCTGATCCGGCCGCGCCTCCACTATACCGGCCCCGGCCCGCGGGCATACGTGCCGATCGAGGCGCGCTAGAGCATTGTCCGTTCAGGCTGAACCAGCCCACGCCCCCACCCGGCCACCCAT
>JBHICX010000458.1:0-1761 GCA_046759805.1 Kiloniellales bacterium
GGCCGCTCGAAGAAGGCCGGCGCCGGGGCGTGGTCGACCACCCGGCCGGCGTGCAGGAACACCACCTCGTCGGCCAGGCGGCGCGCCTGACCGAGGTCGTGGGTGGTCATCACGATCTTGCTGCCGGCGCCGGCGATGCGGCGGATGACTTCCTCGACGGCGCGGGTCGCCGCCGGGTCGAGGCTGGCGGTGGGCTCGTCGAGGAACAGCACCTCGGGCCCGAGGGCCCAGGCGCGGGCCAACGCCAGGCGCTGCTGCTCGCCGCCGGAGAGCACCCGCGCCGGTCGGCCGGCGAGCGCGCCGAGCCCGGCCATGGCCAGGGCGTCGGCGACGATCGCCGCACGCTGGCCCCGCGGCACTTTGCTGAGCGCCAGCGCGTAACGCACGTTGGCCGCCGCCGAGCGGCGCAGCAGCACCGGGCGCTGGAATACCATGGCCTGGCGCCGGGCGGCCTCACCCGCGGCGTCGCCGCCCCAGGTGATGCGTCCGGCGCTCGGCCGCAAGAGGCCGTGGCACAGCCGCAGCAACAGGCTCTTCCCGGCCCCGTTGGGCCCCACCACGAGGGTGCGCGGGCCGGGCCCGAGCTCCAGCGTGACCTCGCGGATCAACGCCTGGCCGCCGGCGGCAAAGCCGACCCGGTCCAGGCGCAGCGGAAGGATGGAGCCATTGGCAGGTGGCGTCGGCACCGGCTCAGCCTCCCTGCCGGGGCGCCAGCCCCTGCAGCACATAGGCGGCGGCGTTCACGGTCAGCGACAGCACCATGAGCACGATGCCAAGGCCCAGCGCCAGCGCCAGCTCGCCCTTGCTGGTCTCGAGCGCGATGCTGGTGGTCATCACTCGGGTCACATGGGCGATGTTGCCGCCGACGATGATCACTGCGCCGACCTCGGCGATGGCGCGGCCGAAGCCGGCCAGCACGGTGGTCAAGACCGTGAAGCGGCCGTCCCATAGCAGCGTCGGGATGGCCCGGCCGGGCCCGGCGCCGAGCGAGCGCAGCTGCTCCTCGTACTCGGCCCACAGGTCCTCGACCGCCTGGCGGGCGAGCGCCGCCACCAGCGGGGTCACCAGCACCCATTGGGCGATCACCATGGCCGGCGGCGTGAACAAGAGGCCCAGGAACCCGAGCGGTCCGGCACGCGACAGCATCAGGTAGACCACCAGGCCGACCACCACCGGCGGCAGGCCCATCAGCGCGTTCAACAGCACGGTCACCGCGCGCCGGCCGGGAAACCGGTAGACCGCGACGGCGGCCCCGACCGGAAGTCCAGTAAGCGCCGCCAGGACGACCGCCGTCAGGCTGACCTCAAGCGACAGCCACACGATCCCGATCAGGTCCGGGTCGAGGCCCAGCAGCAGCTCGAAGGCGGCGGCGAAGGCTTGGCCGAAGGTATCCATCCGGGCACGGCTCCCCCGGGACGCCGGCCGGCAACCGGCCGCCGCCCCAGCGCATGCTCCTTACCACGATTTCGTGTCTTTATATGCGAATATTTTCATAAGTACGCGCATTAGGGTAAAAAAGACATATCAGCACATGATAATGCAAAAGCGGCGACGCACCGCCGAAGGCATTAGGCTCAACGCGGAGGTCGCGGAGAAAGCGGCGGGCCGCCGAGCGAACGAAAACGGGATGAGGGGATGACGGGGGATGGGGAATAGGAAGAATGGCACGCCGTAGGCCCGCAAGATACGCATCCCCTCATCTCCAATCATCCCCACATCTCCCTTGTTTGTCTCGGCGACCCTCCGCGTTCTCCGCGTTGA
>JBHICX010000459.1:0-1742 GCA_046759805.1 Kiloniellales bacterium
GCGACGTGCAGGACCACGGTGCCGTAGGCGGTGCCGCTCATGCGCGCGTCCGAGATCCGCACCATGTCGGTGACGCCCTCCTTCAGGAGCTTCGGCGGCAGGCCCATGTTGCCGACCTCGGCCATGCCCGGATAGCCGCGCGGCCCGCAGTTCTGCAGCACCATCACCGAGTCCCGGTCGGCGTCGAGGGCCGGGTCGTCGATGCGCCCGTGGTAGTCCTCGATGTCCTTGAACACCAGTGCGGGGCCGCGGTGCCGCATCAGCGCCGGGGTCGCCGCCGACGGCTTGATGATGGCGCCGTCCGGCGCCAGGTTGCCGCGCAGGACGGCGATCCCGGCCTGCGCCACCAGCGGCGCCTCGGGCGAGGCGATGACCTCGGTGTTGTAGCAGGGGGCGTCGGCCACGTTCTCCCACATGGTGCGGCCGTTCACGGTGAGCACGTGCTTATGGATCATGTCGTGCTCGCCCAGGCGCCGGATCACCGCCGGCAGCCCGCCGGCGTAGTAGAAGTCCTCCATCAGGTACTTGCCGGACGGCATGAGGTTGACCAGAAGCGGCACGTCGTGGCCGAGCCGGTCCCAATCGTCGAGGCCGAGCTTAACCCCGATCCGCCCGGCGATCGCCAGCAGGTGGATGACCGCGTTGGTGGAGCCGCCGATGGCGCCGTTGACCCGGATCGCGTTCTCGAACGCCTCGCGGGTCAGCACCTTGGACAGGCGCAGGTCCTCGCGCACCATCTCGACGGCGCGCCGGCCCGCCATGTGGGCCAGCACGTAGCGGCGCGAGTCGGCGGCCGGGATGGCGGCGTTCGTTGGCAGCCCCAGGCCCAGCGCCTCCACCATGCTGGCCATGGTCGAGGCGGTGCCCATGGTCATGCAGTGGCCGTGCGAGCGCGACATGCAGGCCTCGGCCTCCATGAAGTCCTGGAGCGACATCTCGCCGGCCCGCACCTGCTCGGAGAACCGCCAGACATGGGTGCCGGAGCCGATCTCCTGGCCGCGGAACTTGCCGTTCAGCATCGGCCCGCCGGACACCACGATCGATGGCAGGTCGCAGCTGGCCGCCCCCATGACCAGCGCCGGCGTGGTCTTGTCGCAGCCCACCAACAGCACCACGCCATCGATCGGGTTGGCGCGGATCGACTCCTCGACGTCCATCGAGGCCAGGTTACGGAACAGCATGGTGGTCGGCCGCATCAGGGTCTCGCCCAGCGACATCACCGGGAACTCGAGCGGAAAGCCGCCGGCCTCGTAGACGCCGCGCTTCACCCGCTCGGCCAGGGCGCGGAAATGGGCGTTGCAGGGCGTAAGCTCCGACCAGGTGTTGCAGATGCCGATCACCGGCCGGCCGTCGAACAGGTGCTGCGGCAGGCCCTGGTTCTTCATCCAGCTACGGTGGGCGAAGCCGTCCTTGTCCATCAGCCCGAACCACTGGGTGCTGCGCAGCTTCGAAGGTGCGTCGTCGGACATGCGCCGTCCTCCCTGTCTTGCATCAACCGTTGGGCCGCCATCCTACCGGTCCCACGGGGCCGCCACAACGGCCGGCCCGGCGCGTCCATCGGCCGCACTGTGCGGCCAGCGATCAGTGGCTCACGCGGTCTTCGCCTTCAAACTCATGGTTGCGGGATTGCCTGATCCAACCAGGTTGTCAAGGCCGTGAGCCGCCGAAGGCGGTGCCCCTACGGGACAGCCTTGACAACCTGGTTGGATCAGGCGAAGGGCTTACCATGAGTTTGAAGGCGA
>JBHICX010000460.1:0-1742 GCA_046759805.1 Kiloniellales bacterium
GACGACGCGCTTTTCCATGATGGAACCAAAAGGGCCGGCCGGGGCCGCCCGCCGGCTGGGCGGACGGTCCCTCGGCCACGGGGGCTACTTGGTGGCCCTCTCGAACTTCCGCAGCAAGACGTTGCCCCGGCGGACCGCCGCATCGAGCCCCTGCTTCGCGGTCTTCTTGCCGCTCCACACGGCTTCCAACTCCTCGTTGATGATGTCGCGGATCTGGACGAAGCTGCCGAAACGCAGGCCCCGCGAGTTCGCGGTCGGCGCCGCCCGGGTCATCTGCAAGAGCGCCGTCTCGGTGCCCGGGTTCTTGTCGTAGAAGCCCTGCTTCTTCGTGAGCTCATAGGCCGCCAGGGTGATCGGCAAATAGCCTGTGAACTGGTGCCAGCCGGCCTGCACCTCGGGCCGGGAGAGGTAGCTGAAGAACTTGGCCACGCCCTTGTACTCCTCGGGCTTGTGGCCGCCCATCACCCACAGCGTGGCGCCGCCGATGATGGTGTTCTGGGGCGCGCCCTTCGCGTCCGGCCAGTAAGGCAGCATGCCGGTGCCGAACTGGAAGGTGGTCGTCGTGCGCTTAATCCCCGCGTAGCCCGCCGAGGACTGCATGAACATGGCGCATTGGCCGGAAGTGAACTTGGCCTGGCTGTTGCCGCGGCGCCCGCCGTAATCGAAGATCTTTTGCTTCTGCCAATCCGCGAGCTGCTGGATGTGGCGCACATGCAGCGGGCTGTTGAACGTGAATTTGGTGTCCAGGCCTTCGAAGCCGTTGGCCTTGGTGCCGATCGGCACGTTGTGCCAGGCGCTGAAGTTCTCGATCTGGACCCAGGATTGCCAGGCGGTGGTGAAGCCGCAAGGGTAACCGACGGCCTGGGTCTTCTTCGCGTACGCGCCAACCTCGGGCCAGGTCTTCGGCGGCTTGTTGGGGTCGAGCCCGGCGAGGCGGAAGGCCTCCTTGTTGAAATAGAGGATCGGCGTCGAGCTGTTGAACGGCATCGACAGCATCTTGCCGTCCGGCGTCGTGTAATACCCCGTCACCGTGGGCAGATACGCCTTCGGATCGAACGGCTCGCCGGCCTCGGCCATCAGCTCGTAGACCGGCACAATCGCGCCCTTGGCCCCCATCATCGTCGCCGTGCCGACCTCGAACACCTGCATGATGTGGGGCGGCTTGCCGGCGCGGAAGGCGGCGATGCCCGCCGTCATGGTCTCGGTGTAGTTGCCCTTGTGGACGGCCACGATTTTGTAGGCCGACTGGGACTTGTTGAAGCCCTCGGCGATCTCGTTGAGCTTGTCGCCGAGCGCGCCGCCCATGGCGTGCCACCACTGAATCTCGATCGCCGCGTCGGCGACGCCCGCCGCCCCGCCGATCATGACGCCCGCCAGGGCAGAGAGAAGTGTGCGTTTGAACCTCATGGCCATTTCCTCCTCAGTGGGTTCTCCTCCTTAACAGGCTGCCGACGATGTCACCGGGAAATCTCGGTGGTTTGCGCCAGCATCGAGTCCTGCAACCATCGTAACCCCTTAACATGCCGCGTCCAACTTCGAAACCAAATCCCGCATATCGCCTGCTTAAGCGCGGACCCGCCGCACCGCGTCGAGCCACCCATTGTAGAGTCCCTCGCGCTCGTCCGCCGCAAGCGAGGGGTGGAAAACGCGGTCGCGCATCCAGTGGCCGGAAATGTCGTCGATCGAACGGTAAACGCCGACCTTGAGCCCGGCCAGATAGGCCGCGCCCAGGGCCGTCGTTT
>JBHICX010000461.1:0-1722 GCA_046759805.1 Kiloniellales bacterium
GCCGGCCGTCGTCCAGGACCAGGGTATCGCCGTCGATGACCTCGACCGCCCGGGCGGTAGGCCCGGCGCCGAGCCCGCCCTCGGCTGGCGCCTTGCCCGCCGCCGCGGCCACCGCGATGACCGGGCCGGCGGCGGCGAGTAGCGCCAGGCTGGCGGCGATCAAGCCGGTAATTGACCGCTTCATGGCCATAGGATAGCAACGGCGACGCCCTATTCGGAAATCCTCGCCTGCGCCCTGCCCCGCGATGCCCGAAGCCGATCTGTTCCCCGCCATCGAGCCCTATGCCAGCGGCCGCATCAGGCTCGACCACCGGCACGTCATGTACTACGAGGAGTGCGGCCATAGGGCCGGCATGCCGGTGGTGTTCCTGCATGGCGGCCCGGGGGCCGGCTGCGTGCCGGTGCACCGGCGGTTTTTCAACCCGCAGCGCTATCGAGCGGTGCTTTACGACCAGCGCGGCGCCGGCCGCTCGACGCCGTTGGGCGAGCTCGAGGACAACACCACCCAGCACCTGATCGGGGACCTGGAGGTGCTGCGCCGCCATCTCGGCATCGAGCGCTGGATCCTGTTCGGGGGCTCCTGGGGCTCGACGCTGGCGCTCGCCTACGCCCAGGCCCATCCGCAGAACTGCGCCGGCCTCATCCTGCGCGGCATCTTCCTGGCCGAGCGGGACGAGATCGACTGGTTCCTGTACGGGGTGCGCAGGTTCTTCCCCGACGCCTGGAACGGCTTCGCCGGCTTCCTGCCCGAGGCGGAGCGCGACGACCTGTTGGCCGGCTATCACCGCCGCCTCGTCGATCCCGATCCGGCGCTGCACATGCCGGCGGCGCATGCCTGGAGCACCTTCGAAGGCCTGTGCTCGACGCTCAGGCCGGACCCGGAGACGGTCTCCGCGCTTAGCGCCGATCGGGTGGCCCTGTCGCTGGCCCGCATCGAGGCGCATTACTTCCTCAACACCGGCTTTCTCGAGCCGGGAGCGCTCATCGCCGGCATCGACCGCATCCGCTCCGTGCCGACGGCCATCGTGCAAGGTCGCTACGACGCCATCTGTCCGCCGATGACCGCGGATCGGCTGGCCCGGGCCTGGCCCGAGGCCGACTACCTGCTGGTGCCCAACGCCGGCCACTCGGCGCTGGAGCCCGGTATTCGCCGCCAGCTGGTGGCAACGACCGAGCGGTTCCTGGACCGGATTTGATCCGTTGCAAATGGGCAACAGGCATCCGAGAAATCAGGCAGCAACCGGGCCGCGGTTGTTTTGCCGGCCTCAGCCTGGCGTAGGCTAGCGCCAACAGGCCTCAGAGGCCGGCAAGACGGAAGGGCCTGGTGCCGTTCGCCGGATTGCTCGAGATGGGTTCGCGGGGACCGCTCGGGGCGATCGCCGCTGTGTTCGTCTTGGGGTTGCTTGCGTCGGGGCCGGCGCCGGCGGCCGAGGACGGCGAACCCGATTTCCTCACCTTCGGCGTCGGCTATTTCGACATCTTCAAGGATGAGAACGCGGTCATCGGCAACCTCGAGTACCGCTCCAACAAGTCGCTCTGGTACTTGAAGCCGCATGTGGGCGTGTTCGCCACCACCGACGGCGGCGCCTATTTCTACACCGGGGTCAGGCTCGATGTTTTCCTCGGCCGGCGCCTGGTGCTCAGCCCCAACTTCTCGCCCGGCCTGTACCACCAGGGGGGCGGCAAGAACCTGGGCTTCGAGGTGGAGTTCCGCTCCGGGCT
>JBHICX010000462.1:0-1719 GCA_046759805.1 Kiloniellales bacterium
GTCGCCGGCCTTCATGAACAGCTGCGGGTCGCGGGCTTGGCCGACCCCGGACGGGGTGCCCGAGACGATGATGTCTCCGGGCTCCAGCGTGATGCCCTCCGTGATCACGTGAATGAGCTCGGCCACGTCGAACATCATGTCGCTGGTCGAGGCCTGCTGCACTACGGCGCCGTTGAGCCGGGTCTGAAGGCGCAGGCCTTTGGCGCCGTCCGGCAGCTCGTCGGCGGTCACCATCTCCGGGCCGAAGCCGCCGGTGGCGTCGAAGTTCTTGCCCATGGTCCACTGCGGGCCCTTGAACTGGTAATCGCGGATCGACCCCTCGTTGAAGATCGAGTAGCCGGCGACGTGGGCGAGCGCTTGCGAGCGCTCGATGTGCCGGCCGCCCTTGCCGATCACCACCACCATCTCGCCCTCGTAGTCCAACTGGTCCGAGCAGCCTGGCCGGATCAACGGCTGGCCGTGCCCGACCAGGGTGTTGGCGAAGCGGGCGAACAGCACCGGATAGTCCGGTATGTCGTGCTTGGATTCGGCGGCGTGGTCCAGGTAGTTCAGGCCGACGCAGAGGATCTTGCCCGGGTTCGGGATCGGCGGGTGGTAAATGAGCCCTTGCACCGGGCGGACCGCATCGGCGCCGGCACCGGCAATTGCAGCGGCGGCGCGCTCCAGCGCTTGCGGCCCAGCGCCGAGCAACCCCTTGAGGTCGCCCGGCAGGTCCGGCGCCGCAACCGACAGGTCCACGATCTCACCGTCGCGCCGGGCGCCCAGCGTCGGTGTCCCGGCCTTGTCGAAGGTCAGCAAGCGCATGGCTCCCTCCCTCAAGCTGGTTGATTGCGGCCCCGACCGGGTCCAGACCGCCATCCTGAAAGGGCTGGCGGCGTCGGTCAACGCGCTCGTACAATGGCGCCATGGGCGGCCGGCGGCAAGGCGCCGGGAGTTCGGGCCGCAATCAGGCCCTGGCGTCGAGGGTCGACGGGAGAGGGGGACCGATGATCGTCGAGGAACGCATCTACACGCTCTACCCCGGCAAGGCGCCGGAGTATCTGAGGCGTTACGAGGCCGAGGGCCTGGCCATCCAGACGCCGATCCTCGGCAACATGATCGGCTACTTCTCGACCGAGGTCGGGCCCTTGAACCAGATCATCCACATGTGGGGCTATCAGGACTATGCCGACCGCGAGCGCCGGCGCGCCAAGCTGCTCGCCGATGCGGCTTGGCAGGCCTATGTAGAGAAGGTGAGACCCTTGGTGATCACCCAGGAGAACAAGATCCTGATCCCGGCCCCGTTCTCGCCCATCCGCTGAGGGCGGCGCCGGTCGGAGGCGACATGAGCAAGCGCGGGAACCTGCGGACCGGCGGCCAGATCCTGGTCGACGCCCTCAAGCTGCACGGCGTGGACCTGGCGTTCTGCGTCCCCGGCGAGAGCTACATCGCCACCCTCGACGCGCTCTACGATGCCCGCCAGGCGATCCGGCTGGTGGTCTGCCGCCAGGAGGGCGGGGCGGCCAACATGGCCGACGCCTACGGCAAGCTCACCGGGCGGCCGGGGATCTGCTTCGTCACCCGCGGCCCCGGCGCCAGCAACGCCTCGATCGGGGTGCACACGGCGTTCCAGGACTCGACCCCGATGATCCTGTTCGTCGGCCAGGTGGCGCGGAACAGCCTCGAGCGCGAGGCGCTTCAGGAGGTGGATGTGCGCCGCATGTTCCGCCATACGACGAA
>JBHICX010000463.1:0-1719 GCA_046759805.1 Kiloniellales bacterium
ACGGCGACAATCCCGACCTTAACCAGGACGCCGCCGCGGCAATCGCGGCCCGGCTGAAGACCCAGCCCGACCTCTACAAGTCGGTTTATCACCGCGGCGGCGACCGGTTCTTCCAGGAAAACGGCCTATTGTTCCGCGACGTCGACGATCTGGTCGACCTGATGGACGAACTCGCCTCGGCACAGCCGTTGCTAGCCACCCTGGCGCAGGACCCCAGCCTGCGCGGCCTGGCGTCGGTGCTGATCGACATCCTCGAAGGGGTGGTCGACGGCACCACCGAGGTGAAGGACGCGAACCTGGTTTTCGACAGCATCGGCGAAACCGTCGAGGCACGGCTTGAGGGCCGGCACCATTACCTGTCGTGGACGAAGCTGATGCAGGGCGGCGACGTCAACCGCGAGCAGCGTCGCCAGTTGGTCATCGTGCAGCCGCGGCTCGACCATTCCAAGCTCCAGCCCGGCGGGCCGGCCATGGACTTCGTCCGCGACACCGCGGCGGCGCTGGGCTTCGACGAGGCGCATGGCGTGCGCGTCCGGCTCACCGGCTCGGTGGCGCTCAGTCACCAGGAAATCGCCTCGGTGGTCGAGGGCGCCGGCCTTGCCGGGCTCCTGTCGCTGCTGCTGGTGGCGACGCTGCTGGTGGTGGGGCTGCGATCGGTGACGCTGGTGTTGGCGACCCTCCTGGCGCTGGTCTACGGGCTCATTTGGACCGCGGCCTTCGCCACCGCCGCGATCGGGCATTTGAACCTGATGTCGGTAGCCTTCGCGGTGCTGTTCGTCGGCCTGGGGGTCGACTTCGGCATTCATTTCACGCTGCGCTACCGGGAGGAGATCGAGCGCGGCGTCGATCCCACACAGGCGCTGCGGCTCGCGGCCGGCGGTGTCGGCGACGCGCTCAGCCTGTGCGCGTTGATGGCGGCGGTCGGGTTCTATTCCTTCATCCCCACCGCCTATGTCGGGGTCTCGGAGCTGGGGCTCATCTCCGGCACCGGCATGTTCGTGGCGCTGTTTTCGAGCCTCACCGTGTCACCGGCGGTGCTGGCCGTGTTGCCGCTCAAGCCGCGCGGCGACGCCGCCCAAGGCCGCCCCCCCGGCGGCCGGGTGCTGGCGATCGAGCATGCCTTGGAGCGCAACGCGCGCGTGATCGTGCTAACGGCGCTCATATCCGGCGCGGCGGGACTGATGTTTGCCGTACAGGCACGGTTCGACTTCAACCCATTGAGCCTCAAGGACCCGACCACCGAATCGGTGCAGACGCTGCTCGACCTGTTCGCCGAAAGCGACGCGCCGCCCTATGCCATCGCCGTCCTCACTGGCGATCCGGACGCCGCCGCCGCCCTCGCCGACCGCCTGGAACGGCTGTCCGAGGTGGACCGGACCGTGAGCTTGCGCGACTTCGTGCCGGACCGACAGGACGAGAAGCTGGAGATCATCGAAGAGGCCGGCCTGTTCCTGCTTCCGGTGCTGGCGATCGCCGATCCGGCCCCGGCGCCGGATGCCGAGGCGCGACGGCAGAGCCTCGAGCGGCTGCGCCGAGCGCTTGGCGTCTTTGCAGCGACACCGGTCGCCGCCGACTATCCGGCGACGGCACGCCTCGCCGGCGCGCTTGCCGCCTTCGAGCAAAGGTTTGCGGCCGACGGTGCGGCGCTCGCCGCCCTGGAGGAGCGGCTCCTGGCTACCCTGGAAAAACGGCTGAAGATCCTCGAGACCGCGTTGCAGG
>JBHICX010000464.1:0-1717 GCA_046759805.1 Kiloniellales bacterium
GCCGCCCGGCCTGGGCGGCCCGCCGGCCGCCGGCACCCCGCCCGGCCTCGGCGGCCCGCCGGCCGCGGGTCAGCCGGCGGCGGCCGGTTCAACCGCGCCGGCTGCGGCGCCACCTCCCGGCCCGCAGTTCGCGGCGTTGGACGAGACCGGCCTGCTGTCGCTTTTCGCCGCCACCGAGGTGGGCCAGAAGATCCAGCGCTCGGACCACCTCTACGCCGAGCGGGCGGGACAGGAGTCGCTGGAATACTACCGCTCCGGCATCCGCTCGGCGTGGCAGAATCCGGACACCGGGAGCGCGGGGACGATCACGCCCATGCGGACCTTTCAGCGCGCCGACGGCACCTACTGCCGCGATTTCGAGCAGCTGGTGATTGCCGGCGGCGTGACCGGCCGGGTCAGCGGCACCGCCTGCCGGCAGCCGGACACCACCTGGCGCCTCATCCGCTTGCCGCCGCGCGCTTCCTAGTCGGCTCGAGTTCGATGGCACGGACCCGCGGCAACCCCGGCGGGCCGGCTTTGAACGGCTCCGGTCTTTGGTGTAGGATGCGCCCTCTATTGGGAATTCCTGCCTTAGCAGCGAGACGTCGATGACCGTTTCCGACTTGCTCATGGCCGGCAAGCGCGGCTTGGTCATGGGCATCGCCAACGACCGGTCCATCGCCTATGGAATCGCCCGGACGCTTGGCGCACACGGGGCGGGGCTGGCGTTGACCTATCAGGACCAGATCCTGGCCAAGCGGGTTCGGCCGCTGGCCCAATCCCTCGGTGCCGATACCGTGATCGAATGCGACGTCGCGGACGATGCGAGCCTGGATGCCGCCTTCGAGACCATCGCCAAGCGCTGGGACGGCTTGCACTTCCTGGTGCACGCCGTGGCGTTCTCGGACAGGGACGAGCTCAAGGGCGCCTATCTCGGCACCAGCCGCGCCAACTTCCAGCGCACCCTCGACATCTCCTGCTACTCGTTCACCGCGGTCGCCCAGCGCGCCGTCCGGTTGATGGACGAAGGCGGCAGCCTGCTTACCCTCACCTATTACGGCGCCGAACGGGTGATGCCGCACTACAACGTCATGGGCGTCGCCAAGGCGGCGCTGGAGGCGAGCGTGCGCTACCTGGCCAGCGACCTCGGCCCGCGGAATATTCGGGTGAACGCGATCTCGGCCGGCCCCATGAAGACGCTGGCGGCTTCCGGCATCGGGGACTTCCGCTACATCCTCAAATGGAACCAGCTGAACTCGCCACTCAGGCGCAACATCAGCCTCGAAGAGGTCGGCGCCGCCGCGCTGTACCTGGTGTCCGACCTGTCGCGCGGGGTGACCGGCGAGGTCCACCACGTGGACTGCGGCTATCACACGGTCGGCATGCTGGCGGTCGACGCGGTGCCGGAGGTGGCGGAGATGTTGCGGGACTTCAAGCCGCAGGGCTGAGCCCGGGCGGGCGCGGCCGATGGCGGGCAACAGTTTCGGGGAACGGTTCCGCTTCACCACCTGGGGCGAGAGCCACGGGCCGGCCATCGGCGGCGTGGTCGACGGCACGCCGCCCCGGATCCCGCTTAAGGAAGCCGACATTCAGCACTGGCTCGACCGGCGGCGGCCGGGCCAGTCTCGCTTCACCACCCAGCGCCGCGAGCCCGACCAGGTGCGCATCCTGTCGGGCGTTTTCGAGGGACTCACCACCGGCGCCCCGATCGCGCTCATTATCGAGAACGTCGGCCAAC
>JBHICX010000465.1:0-1717 GCA_046759805.1 Kiloniellales bacterium
CCCCGCCACCCCCGGGGTGTGTGCGGATTTAGGGGGGGCGCCCCGCCCCCGCCCGCCGCGGATTTCGTCCACCACTTGCTCGGCCGGTCCTCGGGAGCGGTTGTAATGGATCGCGACCTGCCAGCCGTGGCGGGCGAGGTCGAGCGCGATGGCCCGGCCGATTCTCACGCCCGCCCCGGTGACCAGCGCGGTCTTCGAGGGTGTCTCGGTCATGGCGGCACAATGGGCGATTCCTCGCGCCGCTTCAAGACGCGGCCACGGCCGGCCAGCCGCTGCCGGCAGTGACGGCCGGAAAGCCCAGGAACCGGGCCGTGACATAAGCCGCGTAGGCGGCAAGCAACAGGGCGGCCTCGCGCCGGCTGATGCGCCAGCCCGTGGCCATCACCGGGATCAGGACCACCGTTACGCCCAGCATCAGCCAGATGTCGAACCGGACGATCTCGTCGGGGACGGGCACCGGCACGGCGAGCCCCACCGCGCCCATGATTCCGAATGTATTGAACACGTTGCTGCCCAGGACGTTGCCGATGGCGACGTCGGGGTGGCGTCTGAAGGCCGCGACCACCACGGTGGCGAGTTCGGGCAGCGAGGAACCGACCGCCACCAGGGTGAGGCCGATGACGGTCTCGGAGATGCCGGCGGCTCGGGCGATGCCGACGGCGCCTTGAACCAGCAGCTCGGCCCCGACCGCCACGCCGGCGAGGCCCGCCGCCACCGATAACAGCCCCAGCCAAATGGGCCGCGGCACGGTTCGGATTTCCTCGACTCTCTGGATCCCGACTGCCGCCGCGGCGCCGCGCTCGGTCCAATAGGACAACGCGATAAAGGCGCCCAGAAGGAAGAGGAGCAGAACCCCGTGTCCGGCGCGGAAAACGCCGAGGCTAGCGAGCCAGACGAACAGCAGGCTCGCGCCAAGGACCGCGCCGCCGTCGCGATAGACCGAGCGCGGATTGCAGGCAACCGGACGGATGAGGGCGGCGACGGCGAGGATCAACAGCAAGTTGGCGATGTTGCTGCCGACCACCGTGCCGACGACGATGGCGGGCGCGCCCTCCAGGCCGGCGGTGAGACCAACGACCAGCTCCGGGGCCGAGGTGCCGAAGGCGACGACGGTCAGCCCGATCACCAGGGCGGAAACGCCGAGGCGGCGGGCCAGCGCGACCGCGCCGCGCACCAGGAGATCGCCGCCTCCGGCGAGCAAGGCCAGGCCGCCCAGGACTTCGACGACGAACATCGTCTCCGCTCTCCCTGCGTCGTCGTGGAGGTTCTGTCGCTTTCCGATCAGCGGCCGCGGTCAGCCGGCGTTCGCGGCCACCCCCGACAGGCCGAGGTATTGGACGGCGATGTAGGCGCCGTAGGCGGCGAGGAACAGGAGCGCCAGCGGCCGGCCGAGGCGGCACGCGAACATCATCCAGGCCACGAACAAGACCGTCACCCCGAGCATCACCCACAGATCGTAGCCGACGATCTTCTCGGGCACCGCGAGCGGCGTGGCCAGGGACACCACGCCCATGACCCCGAGAATGTTGAACATGTTGGCGCCGATCACGTTGCCCAGCAGGTAGACCGAGAGGATGGAGCTGAACACGTAGGTGAACGCCCCCATGGAGAAGACCACGCTTCTCATCCAGACGAGCTCGTAGCCGATGCTCAGCAGGCCGCTCAGGAAGAAGCCGAGGACGAGGAGCGCTACGTGCTGGGCGTGGTGTCCCAGGGC
>JBHICX010000466.1:0-1715 GCA_046759805.1 Kiloniellales bacterium
GTCTCCACTTGAGTAGAATCGCACCAGCCCACTCCCCCTCCCGGCCACCTGCGGGATTGCCTGCTTGGGGTGGCCGGGAGGGGGAGTGGGCCGATTCCGCCTGAACGGACAATGCACTAGCCGCTCCGGGTCAAGCGAACCGGCCGGCGATCGCCTCGAAGGGTTCGAGGCGGTCGACGCGGCCCAGCGCCGCAACGGTGGGACGCTGGGCGGTGAGGCGGGCAGCGACGGCACACGCCATCCGGGCGTCCACCGCCTCGATGCCGGCGACGATTTCGTCGACGCCAAGCGGTCGCCCGTAGACCAGCATCTGCTGCCCCAACCGCTCGCACCGGGCCGCGGTGCTTTCTAGCGACATCAGGATGCCGGACCTGAGCTGTGCCCGGGCGCGGGCGAGCTCGACCTCCTCGATCGTGCCGCCGTCGGCGAGCCGACACAGCTCGTCTGAGACCACCGCAACCAGTTCCCTCACTTGGTCCTCTCCGGTCCCGGCATAGATCCCGAACAGGCCGCCATCGACGTAGGACGAGGCAAAGCTGTAGATGGCATAGCACAGGCCGCGTTTCTCCCGCACCTCCTGGAACAGCCGTGAGGACATGCCGCCGCCGAGCAGGGTCGACAGGACCGACAGCGCGAAATAGTCGGCGTCGTGGAAGCCGACGCCGTTGAAGCCTAGCACCAGATGCGCCTGCTCCAGCGCCCGTGCCTCGCGGAATTCTCCGCCGGCATAGCGCGCCGGCTCGAAGGCTTCCGGTTGCTCGGCCGACAGGCTATCGAACGCCGCCGCGGCCAGGTCCATCACCGCCCGATGCTCGAGATTGCCGGCCGCCGCCAGCACCAGCCGTCGCGGCGCGTAATGCCGGCGCCGGTAATCGACCACCGTCTCGCGCCCCATGCCCCGGATCACCTCGACCCGGCCCAGCACCGGCCGCCCGATGGCCTGGTCCGGATAGGCGGTCTCCTGGAAGCGGTCGAACACCACATCGTCCGGGGTATCGTGGGCCTGGCCGATCTCTTGCAGGATGACCTCTCGTTCGCGCGCCAGCTCCGCCTCCTCGAAGGTGGCGTGCTGCAGGATGTCCGCCAGCAGGTCCACGGCCAGCGGCAGATCCGATTTCAACACCCTGGCGTAATACGCGGTGTGCTCGCGGGCGGTATAGGCGTTCAGGTGCCCGCCGACCGCCTCGATCTCGAACGCGATGTCCTCGGCCCGGCGGCGTTCGGTGCCCTTGAAGGCCATGTGCTCGAGCAAATGCGCCACGCCATTCACCTCGGGCGCCTCGTCGCGGGTGCCGGCCGCCGCCCAGACGCCGATGGTCACCGATTCGACCCCGGGCATGCGGTCGGTGACCACGCGCAGGCCGTTCGGCAGGGTGTCGATCTCGACCGTCATCGCCGGGCCCTCAGGCCGCCCCCTTGAGCCCGACCCGATCGGCCACGAAGGCCTGCACCCGGGCCAGGTCGTTCGGCAGGTCGGCCACCCGCTCGTCGCGCTCCATGAGATCGGCGAAAGCCGGTGGCAGGGACGGCCGCACCCCGGTCGCCGCCGCCACGGCCTCAGGGAACTTCGCCGGATGCGCCGTGGCCAGCGCGATGATGGACGGCGTCTTCTCGCCCCGGTGGGCCGCGGCCGCCGCAATACCGATCGCACTGTGCGGGTCAATGAGCTCGCCGGTGGATCGATAGAGCCGCGCGATCTCGGCCTTGGTGCCCTC
>JBHICX010000467.1:0-1715 GCA_046759805.1 Kiloniellales bacterium
CCAGGATGGCGTCTGCCGCGGCGGCGGCCGCGTTCCGGTCCGGCGCCACCGGCCGAGCCGGGGTGCGGCCGAGCGAGGCATCGGCCCAGACCGCGGCCTCGTCCACCGGGTCCAGTTGCACGTCGTAGGGCAGGCCCAAATGCGCCGCGCCCGGGCGTCCGGTGGTCATGTGGGTGAAGGCGGCGCGCAGGGTCTCCGGTATCTTGCTCGCCATAGGGATGACCCGGGTCCACTTGGTCAGCGGGCGGAACAGCGCCTCCTGGTCGAGCTCGGTCAAGGTGTAGCGGCCGCGCCCGGCCACCGCGACGTCGGTGGTGACTGCGAGGAGCGGAATCGACGAGTCGTTGGCCTCGACCACCCCGGGCAGGATGTAGGTGGCGCTGCCGCCGCTCGGCCCTTCGCACACGCCCACGCGGCCGGTGACTCGGGCATAGGCGTCGGCCATGTAGGCCGCCGAGCGCTCGTCCCGGGTGAGGACGTGCCGGATCCCGTGGTCGAGCCGGTACAAGGCGTCATAAAGCGGCAGGCTGGTGTCCCCGCACAGGCCGAAGACGTGCTTGACCCCGTGCAGCTGCAGCATGCGCACGAACGCCTCGGCGCCGGTAAGTCGGTTCATGACACCCCCCGATCGTCGTAGCCCGGCCAGGGAATTGCGGCCGTATCCGGCATAGCCCCGGCCCCGGTTGACGTCAACGTAACCGGGGCCGCCATTGCAATCCGCATGTACAACGCACAATATCTGCAAAAACAATCAGTCACCGCATCCAGGGAGGCGGCATGGCCAGGATCTATGTGCTGCACGAGAACGAGGCATGGGTGCGGCCACTGCGCGCCGCGTTCGCGGAGCTGGGCCTGGCTTATGCCGAATGGTTCGTCGACTCCGGCACCGTGGATCTGGCCGCGCCGCCGCCGGACGGCGTGTTCTACAACCGCATGAGCGCCTCCTCCCACAGCCGCGGTCACCGCTGGGGACCGGAGCACGCGGCGACGCTGCTCTCCTGGCTCGAGAGCCACGGCCGCACGGTGGTCAATGGCTGGCGGGCGGTGCAGCTCGAGGTCAGCAAGGCGGCCCAGTATGCGGCGCTGGCGCGCTTCGGCATTACAACCCCACGCACGCTCGTGGTCACCGGGCGCACCCGCATCGCCGCCGCCGCCGCCGGCTTGTTCGAGGCGCTGGAGGGTGCGCCGGTGCTCATCAAGCCGAACCGGGGCGGCAGGGGCCTCGGGGTGCGGCTGTTCGATACCCCGGCGGCGCTGGCCGCCTATGTGGAGAGCGAGGCGTACGAGCCGCCGCTGGATGGCACCGTGCTGCTGCAGGAGTACGTGCGGGCGCCGGAGCCCTTCATCACCCGCTGCGAGTTCGTGGGCGGCGAGTTCCTGTACGCGGTCCGGGTCGACGCCTCCGACGGGTTCGAGCTGTGCCCGGCGGATGTCTGTCAGGCCGACGACGCCCCCCTTCCCGCCGGGACGCCGCCGCCGCGTCCCAAGTTCGAGATCATCGAGAACTTCACGCACCCGCTCCTGGATCGTTACCGGGCGTTTCTCGGGACCAACGACATCGGCATCGCCGGGGTCGAGTTCGTCGCCGACGCGGCCGGCCACCCCTACACCTACGACGTCAACACCAATACCAACTACAACCCCGAGGCCGAGACACGCGCCGGCGTGTCGGGCATGCACGCGGTCGCCCGCTATCTGGGCGACCTGTTGGCACG
>JBHICX010000468.1:0-1713 GCA_046759805.1 Kiloniellales bacterium
TGGAATCGCTCCTCGGCGACCCGGTGGATCGTTTCCCTGAGCCCTTCGTCACTGGCCAGCAGTTCGTTGAAGTCACGGCGATCCAGCACCAGCAACTGACAGGTGGTGAGCGCGATGACCGTCGCCGTGCGCCGGCCCTCGCGCAGGAGCGCGATCTCGCCGAACAGATCGCCGGGGCCGAGCCGGAACGAATGCGGGTGCGACATCACCTCGAGCTCGCCGGACACGATGAAGTAGACGCTGTCCGCCGTGTCGCCCTCGCGGAAGATCACCTCGTTCGGCATCGCCATCCGCCCGGTGAGCCGCGACGCCACATCGGCGATCTGCGCCGCGCTCAGATCGGCGAACAGCGGCACCTTGGCAACCAGGTTCCAGGAAACGACGAAGTCCCGTTTCCTGATCTCTTGGGCGAAACCGGAGGCCAGGATGCCGGCCGGGAGCGCGAACATCCCGACCCCGAGGATGGCGATGACGGCGGCCAACAGCTTGCCCAGCGGGGTCACCGGCGTCACGTCGCCATAGCCCACGGTGGTCAGCGTCACCATGCCCCACCACATGGCGGCCGGGATGCTGGAAAACGCCTCCGGCTGGCTCTGGTGCTCGACCAGGTACATCAGGCTGGAGGCGAAGGTCAGCAGGGTCAGCATCAAGATAAGGACGGACACCAGCGACCGCCGCTCGTTGTAGAACACGGCGGCCACGGTCTCACCCGCCGGCGAGTATCGGGTCAGCTTGAGGATTCTTAAGAGCCGGAACACGCGCAGGAACCTCAGGTCGACGGCCACGAAGGCAGCCAGGTAGAACGGCAGGATGGCGAGCAGATCGAAGATTGCCATCGGCGTCACCGCATAGCGCAGCCGGCCGATCAGTGGCCGGAGATAGCGCCGGTGCGGGTCTTCGTTGCAAGTCCACAATCTCAGCCCGTATTCCACCGTAAATACGGCCACCGAGAAGACCTCGAACTGCCAGAAAGCCTCGGCGTAGCGCTCGGCCAGGCTAGCCACCGATTCCAAGAGCACCGCCAGGACGTTGAAGGCGATGAGCGCCACCAGGAAGAGGTTCACGGCACGCCCCAACGCCCCGGTATGCCAGGAGCCTTCGAGCAGCCGATGGATGTGGGTCTTCAGCGCCAACTCCGCACGGCCTCCATGACCTGAGGGGGAACGCGGGATCACCCGCCGCCGAGGCCCCCGCCATGTATCCGGCACCCTATATCACAATCGCCCCATGCCTTGGCCGTGCCCAGCCATGGCCGCACGCTCAGCCAGTGACGCAGTCGATCACCCAGACGTCGTAGACGGCGTGCTCGATCGCCGACAGCGCCGGGCTGGAGGCGAACATCCAGCCGACGAACATCTGCGCCGGCGCCTCGTTCGGCCGCACCTCGTGCACCTCCATGAATGCGGCGCTTTCCGGCGTCTCCTCCGGCGGCCGCTTGTAACAGGTGCGCACGGTGATGCGCAAAGTGCCGAACCGCACCGGCTGCCCAACCGGCGCCTGGAAGGTGGAGATGCGCGCCGTCACCTTGTCGAGCCCCTGGAGGATCGCCGGGTCGCCGTATCGCCAGCCCTCGGGTGCCGCGCCCTGGGCCAAGGCGAGGCCGCCGGCCAGCGCCATGCCGGCGAGCCCCAAGACCGCGGCGGCCGCCCCGAGGCATGTTTCGCGCCAGTCACGCGTCGGCAACAAGGTCTCTGGAGCATTTTCGGTTTGACC
>JBHICX010000469.1:0-1693 GCA_046759805.1 Kiloniellales bacterium
CGCCGCCGCGGCGGCAGCGGTGGCATGGCCCGCGAAAGGGAGATGCCATGGATTACCAGGGATTCTTCGCCACCGCCCTCGGGCGGCTCAAGGCGGAAGGTCGATACCGGGTGTTCGCCGACCTCGAGCGCCAGGCCGGCAACTTCCCCTTCGCCACCAACTACCGCGCCGGCCGCACCCACGAGGTCACGGTGTGGTGCTCGAACGACTATCTCGGCATGGGCCAGAGTCCGATCGTGCTGGAGGCGATGCATGACGCGCTCGAGCGCTGCGGCGCCGGCGCCGGCGGCACCCGCAACATCTCCGGCACCAACCATTACCACGTGCTCCTGGAGCGCGAGCTGGCCGATCTGCATGGGAAGCCGGCGGCATTGTTGTTCACCTCGGGCTATATCTCCAACGAGGCGAGCCTGGGCACGCTGGGCAAGCTGTTGCCGGAGTGCGTCATCCTGTCCGACGCGCTAAATCACGCCTCGATGATCCAGGGCATCAAGGACAGCCGGGCCGAGAAGCATGTCTTCAAGCACAACGACCCCGAGGACCTGGACCGGCAGCTGGCCCGCTTCCCGCGCGAGCGGGCCAAGATCGTGGCCTTCGAGTCGGTCTACTCGATGGACGGCGACATCGCCCCCATCGCCGAGCTGTGCGACGTGGCCGACCGGCACGGGGCGATGACCTATCTCGACGAGGTGCACGCGGTCGGCATGTACGGGGCGCGTGGCGGCGGCATCGCCGAGCGCGAGGGCCTGATGCACCGGCTCGACGTGATCGAGGGAACGCTGGGCAAGGCGTTCGGCGTGATGGGCGGCTACATCGCGGCGTCGGCGGAGATCTGCGACTTCGTGCGCAGCTTCGCCGCCGGCTTCATCTTCACCACCGCGCTGCCGCCGGCGATCGCCGCCGGTGCGCTGGCCAGTGTGCGCTACCTGAAGGAAAGCGGCGCCGAGCGGGCCCGTCACCAGGAACGGGCGGCGACGCTGAAGCGCCGGCTCGCCGAGGCGGGCATCCCGATGATGGCGTCCGAATGCCACATCGTCCCGGTCCTGGTCGGCGACGCGGCGCTGTGCAAGCGGGCCAGCGACATGCTCATGGAGGAACACGGCGTCTACATCCAGCCGATCAACTACCCGACCGTGCCGCGCGGCACCGAGCGCCTGAGAATCACGCCGACGCCCTTGCACGACCAGGCCCAGATGGACCGGCTGGTGGAGGCACTCACGGAGGTGTGGAGCAAGCTGGCGCTCGAGCGCGCGGCGTGAGCCCGGCCAAGCGGTCGGCGAGCATGTATCGCGACAACACCTTGGTTCCGACCGAAGCGGTCCGGCTTTGTGCGTTGGGCATCCTGATGCTGGGCCGGCGCCGCTATGCGGAGCTGGCGGGCGAGGTGCGCCACTTCACCGGCCGCATCGTCGGACCGTCGCTCGAGCTCCTGGGCACGTCGATCGAGCTGTTGCGCTTCGAGGGCCTGGTGCGGCAGGCCAACGGCGGCGACGATCCGCTCCTCGAGATCACCGATGGGGGCCGGCGGGCGTTCGAGTCATTGATGCGTTCGGGGGTGCGGGCGCCGAGCACCGATGTCGGCAAGCTGGTGGTGGCGCTGAAGATGCGCTTCCTGCACCTGCTCGACGACGATGCCCGGCGCGACCAGTTCGAGCTGATGATCGAGATGTGCGAGAACGAGCTGGCCCGGCTC
>JBHICX010000470.1:0-1671 GCA_046759805.1 Kiloniellales bacterium
GGCACGCCAGGCGGCGCGTGGGCCGAAGCCGATTCCACGTAAATGGACGTTGCTCATGTGCCGAACGTCGAGGAAGCCTGCGTCATCGCTCACCCCCTCACCCTGACCCTCTCCCCCTCAAGGTGGCTACCGCATTCACACAAGTTCTTGTGTTCTTACAGGGGTTTATTATTCTATATGTTGTGTTGGACCTGTGGAGGCGGCGATGAGCGAGGCGATTTCGATCGGGACCTTTGGCGACTCGCGGCGGGCGGAGCGCGGGGCCTGGGTGTTTGAGCGCATTGTGTCGATGGGCACGCTGGTGCAGCGCAAGATCGGCGGCGATCGCGCCGGCGAGTTGGCGGTGCATCGCTTCCTGGGCAGTCGGGCGGTGACCGCGCAGGAGATCGTGAGCACGCTGAGCGATCGGACCGGCGCCGCCTGCGCGGGGCGGCGCATCGTGGTGGCCCAGGATACCACGGAGATCAACTTCCGCGGCCGCGACCGGCGGCGCCGCGGGCTGGGCCGAGGCGGCGACGGCGTCGGCCTGGGCTTCTTCATCCATGGCGTGGTGGCGATTGACGTTGAGGAGGAGGCGGTGCTCGGGCTGCTGGATGCGGCGATCTGGACCCGGGCGGCGGACAACGACGGCCGGGCCTGCCGGCAACGGCGCCAGCGGCCGCTGGAGGACAAGGAGTCGAAGCGCTGGCTGGAGGCAGCCGAACGGGTTGCGGAACGGGCGCCCTCGGCGGCGCAGCGGATCCTGGTCGGCGATCGCGAGAGCGACCTCTACCCGCTGTTCGTGCGCCGGCCCGAGAGCGTCGAGCTGGTGGTGCGCGCGACCCAGAACCGGGCGCTTGAGGACGGCGGCTATCTGTTCGAGCAGCCCGCCGCCTGGACGGTGCTGGCGAGCGACACGGTTCGCGTGGCACCGCGCCGGCCGGGCGATCCTGGGCGCTGCGCGACCGTCTCGCTGCGCGCCGGCCGGGTGTGCCTGAAGCGGCAGCGCAACAGGGCCGATCCCCGCGATCCCAAGAGCGTCGAGCTGACCCTGGTGGAGGCTAAGGAAGATGAGCCGCCGCCCGGCGTCACGCCGCTGCACTGGCGGTTGCTCACCACCCTGCCGGCCGCGGATGCCGCCGCGGCCCGGGAGATCGTGCAGCTCTATCGGCTGCGCTGGCGCATCGAGCAGACCTTCCGCGCCTTGAAGAGCGACGGCCTCGGGCTCGAAGAGGTCCAGGCCCAGAGCGCCGGGCGCCTGTTCAAGCTGGCCGCGGTCGGGATCGGCGCCGCGGTGCGCACCATTCAGCTGGTCGACGCCCGCGACGGCGGCAACCGGCCCGCCAGCGACGTCGCCGATGCCAAGATGGTGCAGGCCGCCCAAGTCCTGCTGCCCACCCTCGAAGGCAAGACCGCGCGCCAGCGGAATCCTCACCCGCCGCACTCCCTGGCCTGGCTCGCCTGGATCATCGCTCGCCTCGGCGGCTGGAACTGCTACTACAAGCCCCCGGGACCCAAGACCATGCGCGCCGGATGGGACCGCTTCGCCGCCATCGCCGCCGGATATCACCTCGGCCTCGACCATGACCAACCAAGACACCACTGAGAGATGTGTGAATCCCGTAGCCGCGTGCGGAGGGAGAGGGAAATAAAGTGTCCACGCATGAGCAATTTTTCCGTCTCCACCTTGAG
>JBHICX010000471.1:0-1670 GCA_046759805.1 Kiloniellales bacterium
CTGGTGGTCGAGGGCCCGCCCAACTGGACCAGCTTCCGCGACTTCTGGAAGATGTTCTACGACGAGGGCGCGGTGGTGGTGGCCAGCACCTACACCAAGGTCGGCGGCGTCTACGACTTCGGCTTCCGCCACGACCCCGACCACCCGCTGGAAAGCCTCGCCGACTACTGCCTTGGCTGCTACACCAACTGCAACCTGCCGCACCGGGTGCGGATGCTCGAGACCTACCTCGAAGCGTACGCGGCCGACGGCCTGCTCATCAACTCGATCAAGAGCTGCAACAGCTTCTCCGCTGGGCAGCTCCTAATGATGCGCGAGATCGAGCGGCGCACCGGCAAGCCGGCCGCCTTCATCGAATCCGACCTGGTCGATCCCCGCTACTTCTCGCGCGCCAACATCAAGACCCGGCTCGAGAGCTACTTCCAGATGATCGATCAGAAGCGCGCAGGCGGCGTTCCCGGCCACGCCGCGGCGTGAGACGGAGGATGGGGTGCCATGCGCTGTTTCGTCGGCATCGATCTCGGCTCCACCACCACTAAGGCGGTGCTGCTGGATGAGGACGGTGGGGTGCTAGGGAGCGGCATCACCAACTCCCGGTCCAACTACGACACCGCGACCAAGGTGGCCAAGCAGGAGGCCATGATCTCGGCGCGGCTGACGCTGTTCCGTCGGGCGCTCGCCGCCAGCGGCGTCGCCATCGCCGACTTCGACGCCTTCATGAACCAGATCGAGAGCAGCTTCCGGCTCGAGCAGTTCCTGGAGCAACTGGCCGACCTCGAGCGGACGGCGCTCGGCTTCGCCGACGAACCCCGGTTCGAGGCCATGCGGAAGCCGCTCATCACGGCCTTGGAACAGGTGTTCGACCAACTGCGCGCGGAGGCGCCGGCGATGTTCGTGGCCGGCGGCGAGCGCAAGTCCGACTTCTTCCGGGACATCGCCGGCTCGCGCATCATGCAGATCGGCGAACAGGTGGCGAAGGCGGCAGGCCTGGCGTTCGAGGTCGTGCTCAACGTCTACGACAAGTCGATCATCGAGGTGGAGAGCCGGCCGCCGTCGGGTGGCCTCGGCGACAAGTTCGCTCGGGCGCTCAAGCGGGTGCTCGGGGACGAGGGCTCGATCGCCGGCGACCGCGCGGCCATGCAGCAGGCCCTCGACCAGGCCCTGGAAGCGGCCCTCGACGAGGCCTCGGTGGTCGGCACCGGCTACGGCCGCGTGACCCTGCCGTTCCCCAAGGAGCAGATCAGGTCCGAGATCCTGTGCCACGGCCTCGGCGCCCACCTGATGTACCCCGAGACGCGCACCGTGCTCGACATCGGCGGCCAGGACACCAAGGCGATCCAGGTGGATCCGGCCGGCATCGTCGAGAACTTCCAGATGAACGACCGCTGCGCCGCCGGTTGCGGGCGCTATCTCGGCTACATCGCCGACGAGATGAACATGGGCCTGCAGGACCTGGGTCCGATGGCGATGAAGGCCACCAAATCGGTGCGCATCAACTCCACCTGCACCGTGTTCGCCGGGGCCGAGCTGCGCGACCGGCTGGCCCTGGGCGAGCGGCGCGAGGACATCCTGGCCGGCCTGCACCGCGCCATCATCCTGCGCGCGATGTCAATTGTCTCGCGCTCCGGCGGCATCCGCGACCAGTTCACCTTCACCGGCGGCGTCGCCAA
>JBHICX010000472.1:0-1669 GCA_046759805.1 Kiloniellales bacterium
GTTCGTCCGGCTCGGCGCGCAGGACCGCGGCGGGGGCGGGCGTGGCGGTGCTGGCTCGAGGCAACGGCGGCCTCCCTGGTTCACGGCCGGTCGAGCGGTTCGGGGCACAATGCGCCATCGCTTGCAGGGTGAGCAAGACACTCAGGCCGGGCTTGGGGGTGCCTGGCGATTGCGCTAACCTTGCCGGCGATCCGGCCGACAGGTGGTGCCCGGCACCGGACGAAAGGGGGCGAGGCAGCCATGACGCGACACTTCCCGTTGATGTACGCCGACGCGTCCAGCAATGGCGCCGACCTCGAGGTCCGCGCGCCCTATGACGGGGCGCTCATTGCCACCGCCGCCACCGCCGACGCCGAGGCGGCGGAGGCGGCGCTCACGACCGCCCATGGCCTATTTCGCGACCGCGACGCCTGGCTCAAGCCGGGCCGGCGCCTCGAGATCCTGGAGCGGGCGGCCGGGATCATGGAGAGCCGCGCCGAGGATCTGGCCCTCGAGGCGGCGCGGGAAGGCGGCAAGCCGCTCATCGACTCGCGGGTCGAGGTGGCGCGCGCCATCGACGGGGTGAAGCTGTGCGTCGAGGGCCTGCGCACCCAGCACGGCAGCGAGATTCCGATGGACCTGAATGCGTCCTCGGCCGGGCGCCTGGCGTTTACCCGCTTCGAGCCGATCGGCGTGGTGGTGGCGGTCAGCGCCTTCAACCATCCACTGAACCTGATCGTCCATCAGGTGGCGCCGGGCATCGCCGCCGGCTGCCCGGTCATCGTCAAGCCGGCCAACGTGACCACGCTCTCTTGCCTGCGCTTCGTCGAGATCCTGCGTGAGGCGGGACTTCCGGGGGCGTGGTGCCAGGCGGGGCCGACCGCCAGCCGACAGGTGGGCGAGCAGCTGGTGACCGACCGGCGAGTGGGGTTCTTCAGCTTCATCGGCAGCGCCGCCGTCGGCTGGGGCTTGCGCTCCAAGCTGGCGCCCGGGACCCGCTGTGCCTTGGAGCACGGCGGGGCGGCGCCGGTGATCGTCGCCGCCGACGCCGACCTCGACGACGTGATCCCGCTGTTGGCCAAGGGTGGCTTCTATCACGCCGGCCAGGTCTGCGTCTCGGTGCAGCGGGTGTTCGTGCAAGAGGCGCTGGCCCGCGAGGTCGCCCGGCGCCTGGCCGAGATCGCCGACAGACTGGTGGTGGGCGATCCCACCAAGCCGGAGACCGAGGTCGGACCGCTGATCCGCCATAGCGAGGTCGAACGGGTGCATCAGTGGGTCAGCGAGGCGGTCGACGGCGGGGCGGAGCTTGTCTGCGGCGGCGGCGCCATATCCGAATCCTGTTACCGGTGCACGGTGCTGTACGACCCGCCGGACGACGCCTTGGTCAGCACCAAGGAGATCTTCGGCCCGGTGATCTGCGTCTATTCCTGTCCCCACATCGACGACGCGATCAGGCGCGCCAACGCGCTGCCCTATGCGTTCCAGGCCGCGGTCTGCACCCGCGATCTCGACACCGCGCTCAAGGCCGCCCGGCGGCTCGACGCTAGCGCGGTCATGGTCAACGACCACAGCGCGTTCCGGGTCGACTGGATGCCGTTCGCCGGGCTTGGCGAGTCCGGCCATGGCGTCGGCGGCATCCACCACACCATGCGCGACATGCAGATCGAGAAGATGATGGTGGTCCGCTCCA
>JBHICX010000473.1:0-1667 GCA_046759805.1 Kiloniellales bacterium
GCGCGCGTCTCCGCGGCGCCCGAGCCCGATCTCCAATGGGCTCACGATCTCTACGGCGCGTTACGGGCACAGGACACGAGAAATCCGGTGATCGCGTCGTTTCTGTGCGGCACCCTGGCTGTTTCCATGGGTTGCACCTGCTGGTACGACTGTCGGATTGTCGATGCGGAACAACGTCGCGCCTTCCGGCGCCTCGCCGTCGAGGAATTCCAAACCATGGTTGGTCACATGAAACGTCAACTGAGCGAGTTGCTCGACGAGATCGACGACCTTACCTCGACGTCTCCGTCGGCGGCTTAACAACTGCCCGGCTCGAAAAACTACCCCTACTCTCCCGAAATTTAAGGCAGGCGCCGTTCAGCTCCGCCCTGGCGATCTCCCGCACCGCATTCGGCCTCCGGCAAGATCAAGCCCCAAGGCCTTCGCGGCGGGTCGCAGCATGCCCGGGTTCGGCTTCCAGGAAAGCGCCCTCGGCGGCAAGCTCGTTCGCACCAACGGGCTCGCCCGGGCGAAAACCAAGATCGGGATGATGAACCCGGCCGACAACATGCGGCGCATGGTCTGGCCGACCGAACACAGCGCCGTAGTGGCATCCCGAGCCCCGCCGCTCATCCCATACGCCATCAAGAGGGCAGAAGCAAAAGCATCACGCCAGTCAGCACTGTCAACAGAAGGCCACCGATCCGCGCTCGGCCTGCCTCACGTCCGCAAAGCCCGTTTATTGTAACTACTCAACCCACCCCATGACGGGTACGGGTGCGGGATAACGGCACGATATTTTGAAAATTCTCTTGCATCGGATGGGCGGATATGAGTCAAGCTCTCTATGACTCTGCCGCCCGATCTCAGCCGCCTTACGCAAGCGCAGAAGGACTCGCTGATTCTTGCTTTGTGGCAGCAGGTCGAGGAACTGCGGGCGGCGAACGCCGACCTGGTCAAGCGTGTGGCCGAGCTCGAGGCCAAGCTTGGGGGACCGCCGAAGACGCCGGACAATTCCTCCGTGCCGCCGTCGCAAGGGCACAAGGGCGGCAAGCCGGAGGGCAAGGGGCGGCGCGCGAAGAAGCGGCGCAAGGGGCATGGCGGCGGCGGTCGCCGTCTGCACCCTGATCCGGATCAGCGGGTAGAAGCGAAGGCGACGGCCTGCCCGGATTGCCACACGGCAGTCGGTGCATCGGATCAGAAGCTGCATGCGGTCTACGACAAGATCGAACTGCCGCGCGTTACTCCCATCGTGACCCGGGTGGAGCTCTACGCCGCGACCTGCCCTTGTTGTGGCGCCGATTTCGTGGCGCCGGCGCCGGCGGGGCTCGAGCCGGGATCTCCCTTCGGGCCGTCGATCGAAGCCTTGGTCCTTTATCTGCGCTATCAGCATGCCATCGGTTACGAGCGGCTGTCGAAGCTGTTCGGCGACCTCTACGGGCTTAAGATCAGCCAGGGTGCCCTGGCCGGGCTTTTCCAAAGGGTCAAGCCGAGCTTCGACGCCCAGGTGTCGGCCATCCTGGCGCGGCTGCGGCAAAGCCGGATCGTCTGTTCCGACGAGACCGGGGCGCGCATCGAGGGACGCAACGCCTGGGAGTGGGTTTTCCAGAACGACGCGCTCTGCGTTCATGTCATCCGCAACAGCCGGGCCAAGGCGGTGGCCCAGGAGGTGATGGCCGGCCACAAGC
>JBHICX010000474.1:0-1664 GCA_046759805.1 Kiloniellales bacterium
TCTTGGCGTCCGGGCCGCTGAGCGTGAGGTCGATGCGCTTGCCGTCGACGGTGATTTCGGCCACCCGCAGGCCGTCGTTGAAGGCGTCCAGCGTCAGGCCCAGCTCGCGCGCCGAGACGCCGGAATCAGCCAGCCGCACCCGGTCGGGCACCACGCGGACCTCCGGCATGCCGAGCTCGAGGCCCGGCAGCGGTCGCCACTGGTTGCCCTCCTCGAGCGGCAGGGCGGTTTCGACCTGCGCTGCGGCGTCGACCGCGACCGATAGGATCTCCTCCAGGTCGCCGCCCGAGATGTCCAGGTTGATCGAGCGGGTTCCCCCCAGGCCGCGTCCGAACAGCGGCAGCTGGCGCACCACCCCGAGGGTGCCGGGCTCGCGAGACATCGCCTGGCGCAGCACCGGGATCAGCTCGCCGGTGCGCTGCGGGTCGACGGTCTTGGCGCCGAGGAAGGTGTACGAGGCACTGGCGACGAAGAAGAAATGGCTGATCTTGGGCGGCTCGCCCGGTAGCGACTCGGGCCCGGTCTCGGACGCCCAGTACGGGCGCGCCGCACCTTCCACGTCGGCGGCGATCTCGGTCATGGTGTCGAGGTTGTAGCCCGGCGGCGGGATGATGTGGCCGAAAGCCAGGTTACGGTTGCCCTTCGGCAGATACTCGAGCTTCGGCAGGTATTGCCAGGTGGCCAATCCGGCGGCCGTCGAGATCACCGCCACCACCAGAAGCGCCAGCGCCGGGCGGCCCACGACCAGGCGGGTGAAGCCGGTCAGCAGTCGCACGAACAGCGCCGCCGGCCGGTCGATCAGGCCCAGGCGCAAACGGCTGTCGGGGTCGCCGACGCGACCGCCGAGCAACCGACTGGAGAGCGCCGGGATCACCGTGATTGACACCATGAGCGACAACAGAACGGCCACCGAGATGGCCACCGCGATGTCGCGGAACAGCTGTCCCACCTCGAGCTTCATGACCAGGATCGGCAGGAACACCACCACCGTGGTCAGCGCCGACACCAGGACCGCGCCCCACACCTGGCGGGCGCCCTCATAGGCGGCCACCGCCGCCGGCATGCCGCGCTGGCGCAGGCGGTAGATGTTCTCCAGCACCACGATGGCGGCGTCCACCACCATGCCGACGGCAAACGCGATGCCGGCCAGCGACACCACGTTGATCGAGCGCCCCAGCGCCGCCATGGCGACGAAGGTGCCGACCACCGACACCGGGATCGCCAGCGACACCACCACGGTGGCCCTGATCGAGCGCAGGAACAGCAACAGCACGATGGCGGCCAGGCTGCCGCCGACATAGATGTTCTGGGTCACCAGGGCGATAGCCGAGTTGATGTACACGGTCTCGTCATAGACCTGCTCCATCTCGACCCCCTCGGCCGGCAGCGGACCGGCGTTCAGCTCGGCGATCGCCCGGCGGATGCCGCCCATCACCTCGATCACGTTGGCGCCGGTCTCGCGCACCGTGTTGAGGACGATCGATGGCTCGCCCAGCTGCCGGATGTAGGCGGTCGGCTCCTTGTAGGCAAAGGTCACGGTGGCGATGTCGCCGACGGTGACGCGGGCGACCCGGCCGCCACCGGCGCCAGACTCGGATCGCAGCACCACCTGGCGCACGTCGTCCAGGGTCTCGAACTCGCCCTCGGTGCGGACCACGTAGCGG
>JBHICX010000475.1:0-1657 GCA_046759805.1 Kiloniellales bacterium
GCCGAACACGAGCCGCGCCATGCGGCCGGTATGCCGGATGACGCCGGGCTCGGCGATCACGGCCGCGATCTGCCCCACCCCGCCGATCACATGCTCGGCGCCCAGGAGGCCGGCCAGGACGGGTGCGCTCTCGACCCCGTTCTGCACCGGGAGCACCGCCGTCCCGGCGCCGATGAGCGGCTTGCAGGCCCGTCCCGCCGCCTCCAAATCCCACAGCTTGACCGCCACCAACACCACGTCGACTGGGCCGATATCGACCGCGTCGTCGCTCACCGGCACCGGATCGAGGTGCATATCGCCGAGGACGCTCGCGATCCTAAGCCCGCGTTCACGCATCGCCTCCAGATGCGCGCCGCGGGCGATGAACGCTACCTCTTCGCCGGCCGCCGCCAGTCGTGCCCCGAAATAGCCGCCGACACCGCCAGCCCCCATCACCGCGATCTTCATCACAGCCAACCCCTCGCCCGGCGTCCAGTAGGCCGCCGTCGCCGTCACCAGGCCCGTACGCTTGGGGACCAATGCGGCCCAACACACCGCAAGGTCATGGTGTCAGCCCGGTCCGGGGCCGGCAAGGGCGAACTCAGGCGGTATCGAGCTTGACGACGCGCGCCTGGCCGGCGAACCTTGGCCCGCCGCCCGGCCGGGCTTGGGGGCGGTGGAATTGGAGGTGGGTGTTGAAGGTCGAGGGCGTTCCCTACCGCACCATCTGGCTTGCCGATGACGGCTGGTCGGTGCAGATCATCGATCAGACCAGGCTGCCGCACGCGTTCGTGGTCGCGCGCCTGACCGGCCTTGCGGACGCGGTCCGGGCGATCGCCACCATGCAGGTCCGGGGCGCCCCCCTCATCGGCGCCACCGCCGCCTACGGGATTTGTCTAGCGCTGCGCGAGGATGCCTCCGACGAGGCCATCGACCGGGCCTATGAGGCGCTCTTTCAGGCCCGGCCGACGGCGGTGAACCTGCGCTGGGCCTTGGACCGGATGCGGGCGGAATTGCGCAACCGGCGGCGTGATGAGCGGCTCGAGGCGGCCTATCGCTGCGCCGCCGAGATCTGCGACGAGGACGTCGAGATCTGCGCCGCCATCGGCGCCCACGGCGCCGAGCTGATCCGCGACAAGGCCGCCGGCCGCGGGCCGGAGGAGCCGGTCAACGTGTTGACCCATTGCAACGCCGGCTGGCTGGCTACGGTCGACTGGGGTACGGCGCTGGCGCCCGTCTACCGGGCGCACGACGACGGGATCGGCGTGCATGTCTGGGTCGACGAGACCCGGCCGCGCAATCAGGGCGCCAGGCTTACCGCCTGGGAGCTGGGCCAGCACGGGGTCCCGCACACGGTGATCGCCGACAGTGTCGGAGGGCATTTGATGCAACACGGAATGGTCGATCTGTGCATCACCGGCACCGACCGGACCACGGCGGGCGGCGACGTGGCCAACAAGATCGGCACCTACCTCAAGGCCCTGGCCGCCCATGACAACGCGGTGCCGTTTTACGTCGCCCTGCCGTCGCCGACCATCGACTGGACCATCGAGGACGGGCTTAGGGACATCCCGATCGAGGAGCGCGGCGGTGAGGAGGTGACGCACATCGACGGGCGCGCCGCCGACGGCCGGGTGGTCGAGGTCCTGCTCACCCCGGAAGCGAGCCCGGCGGCCAA
>JBHICX010000476.1:0-1648 GCA_046759805.1 Kiloniellales bacterium
GCCCTTCGACAGGCTCAGGGTGAGGCCCTCATACTGAGCTTGTCGAAGTATGGGGGCCGGCCTCACATGTTGCCGTTCATCGGCGAACTGGTATGAGACCCCTTGCGCCGGTCGATGGCCGGTTGCTAGCGTCGCGTCCCCGAACCCGACAGCGTGGGAGCCGGCCATGCAGATCAGCTACCGGGACTTCGCCAAGGTCGACATCCGGGTCGGCACCGTCATTGAGGCCGAGCCGATGCCCGAGGCGCGCCGCCCGGCCTACCGGCTCGTGCTCGACTTCGGCCCCGAGATCGGCGCCAAGAAGGCCTCGGCCCAGATCACCGCGCATTATCGGCCGGCCGAGCTCAAGGGCCGCCAGGTCGCCGCCGTGGTCAACTTCCCGCCCAAGCAGATCGGCAAGACCCTATCCGAGGTGCTGGTGCTCGGCTTCCCGGACGCCGACGGCGAGGTGGTCTTGATCGCGCCGGACCAACAGGTCCCGAACGGCGGCAGGCTCTACTGAGAAGGCGTGGGGCCGGGAGTGGGGTTAGGGAGGAGCAAGGGATGACCATCGAGGCATTCGATCTCACCGGGCGGGCGGCGCTCGTCACCGGCGGCAGCAAGGGCATCGGCAAGGCGATCGCCAGCCTGTTCAGCCGGGCCGGCGCGGATGTCATGATCGTAAGCCGGCACAAGGACGAGCTCGCCGCCGCCGCCGAGGAGATCGGCGAGCGTGCCGCCGGCCGGGTGACCACGCGGGTGGCGGACTTGACCCGGCGGGGCGAGATCCAGGGCCTCGCCGACGCCGCGGTGGGCGAGCTGGGCCGAGTCGACATCCTGGTCAACAACGCCGGCTCGAACGCGCCGGCGCCGCTCAACGAGCTGACCGACGAAAGCTGGGACTGGATGGTGGAGCTCAACCTCACGAGCTGCCTCATGCTCACCCGCGCTCTCGTACCTGGCATGAAGGAGCGCCGCTGGGGACGGGTCATCTACACCGCCTCCATCATGGGTGTCATCGGCGGCGCCGGACGCACCGCCTACAGTGCCACCAAGGGGGCGCTCATTAGCATGGCCCACAGCCAGGCGGTGGAGCTGGGCCCCCACGGGATCACCGTCAACTGCATCTCCCCGGGGCCGATCCTGACCGACCTGTCGCGCGCCGTGCTCAGCGAAGCGCAACGCGCCGAGCTGGCGAAGGGCGCGGCACTCGGGCGCTGGGGCGAGCCGGCGGAGGTGGCCGGGCCGGCGCTGATGCTGGCCAGCGACGCCGGCGCCTACATCACCGGCGCCAACTTGGTGGTCGACGGCGGCGTCACCATCAAGGCCTACTGACCGACACCGCGAACAGCCCTGGTAGCCGGCAGGCGGTGTCATCGGTCGCCGGCGGGAGGTCTTCTACGGGTTTGCCTTGGCCCGCTTGGCGCGAATGGCTATGGCGCGCGCCCCCATCTCGAACGCCTCGGCGCCGCGTCCGGTCTCCCGTAGCAGGGCGGCATAGTTTTCTAGCGCCTTAGCTAGATTAGGGTCCGCGGGTCCGACGGCTTTCTCCCATGTCGCTAGGGATCGCTTGTAGAGCGGTTCGGCCTCGGCGTAGCGGCCCTGGGCTTTGTAGAGCACCCCAAGGCTATCGACCAAGGCGGCGGTTATCGGATGGTCGGGGCCGAAC
>JBHICX010000477.1:0-1637 GCA_046759805.1 Kiloniellales bacterium
CCGGCCAGCACCGGGAGCAGCCCGAAGCAGCGCCACCGCCGTCTGAGGAGCATCAGCCACAACCCACCGGCGACGATGGCGACATAGCCGGCGAGGGGCATGGCGGGCGCCAGCTCGACCGAGCCCGGCCAGGAGGCGACCACGTGGGCGGTCGCGATAACGCCGTCGAGGCCCCACCCCATGGGGATGAGCGCCAGACCCTCGAACCCGAAAGGCATCAGGGCGAACGCGGCCACGGCCCAGGGCATCACCCACAGCGCGGTCAGCGGAACCGCGACAAGGTTTGCCGCCAGGCCGAACACGGCGACGCGGCTGAAGTGGAAAAGGGCGACGGGCATCGTGGCGAGCCCCGCGATGAGCGTCGTCAGGGCGACGCCGCCGAGGTACAGCCCCGCTCGCTCGGCCAGACCGGCTTCGCGGTACCTTATGCGCAGTCTGTCACCCAGCGCCTCGTAGACGGCCACCAGCGCCAACGCGGCGGCAAAGGACATCTGGAAGCTGGCGCCGAGCAACGTTTCCGGCCGCAGAACCAGGATCACGACGGCCGCCCAGGCGACCAGGCGCATCGAGATGCCGGTGCGGTCGAGCATGACCGCCAGCAACACCAGTCCGGTCATCATGAAGGCGCGCTGCGTCGGCACGGGCGCTCCGGCCAGGAGGAGGTAAGCGAAGGCGACAATCAGGGCGATGGCGGCCGCCCACTTCTTCACGGGATAACGCAAGACCACCGCCGGCCACAAAGCCAGGCCACCGCGGATCGCGAAGAACACGATCCCGGCAACGAGGCCGATGTGCAGACCCGAGATCGCCAGCAGATGCGCCAAGCCGGAATCGCGCATGGCGGTCAGGGTCTCCGGCGGAATGGCGCCCCGCTCACCCGTCATCAGGGCCGCCGCCACGCCACCCGTGGCGCCCTCGAGGCTCGCCGTCACGCGTTCGAAGATCACACGGCGCACGCCGGCTATCCGGCGCGCGCTGGCCCGTCTCCAGCCCAATTCCATCTGCCCGGCCGGCCGAACGACCGTCGGTCGACCGAAGGCAAAGCCGACCGCTCCGATTCGCTGGAACCACGCGCGCCGCTGGAAATCGAAGCCGCCGGGTATCGCCGGCCCGGGCGGCGGCACCAGCGCGGCGCGCAGCGTGATAAGATCGCCCGCACCGACGTGCGGGACACCTCCACGCGCCCAAACCCGCACACGGACGCGCGCCGGCGTTTCGTGCTCGTCGAGCCGCCCTATCTCCAACGCCTCGAGGACCAGGCGATATGCGCCGGCCATGGGGTCGATCTCGGCCACCAGGCCCGTGATCTCCACCCCGCGAAGCTCACGGGTCAACACCGGCGCCGAGACCAGCGCACCACGCAACTGCGCGGCCGCGAAACCGGTGGATGCGCCGGCCAGGGCAAACGCCACGAGCAGCGCTCCCGGCCACCGCCCGTCCGACCCTTGGCGAAACAACAGCGCCAGCACGCCGAGAGAACCGACAACCGCCAGGGCACCGAGCCAGCCTGGCGGCTCGGCATGAAGAGCGAAGTACCCGGCTATGCCGCATCCCAGGGCCACAGGCAGCCAAAGCGCCCACCGATCGCGCTCCGCGGCCAGCTCGGCGCTCAGCCACCGCCGCAAGGGAGGAACGGC
>JBHICX010000478.1:0-1634 GCA_046759805.1 Kiloniellales bacterium
CCTGGGAGATGGCGACGTAGTCCGGGTGGTCCGGCGGGATGAACCCGTGCCGGACCAGGAAGTCGATGATCACTAGGTTGCAGTTGAACTTGAACTCGAAGCTGTCACGCACCACCTCGGCCACGGTCTCGATCGGCCATAAGCTGAACTCGGCGATTTCGCCGTCCCGGTTCTCCGGCACGAAGTCCTGCGGCAGCTCCAGATCGAAGCAATACTGCAGGTCCGGCTTGAGGCCCCCGTCTTCCTGGTAGACGTAGGAGATGGCGCCGACCGGCACCGCGCGGCCGGCCAGCGCCGGCGGGATGCCGGCCTCCTCCCAGCATTCCTTGATCAGGTTCTCCATGAGGCCGATGCCGACCGGCTGGCCGCCGGCCACGGTGTTGTCCAGCATGCCGGGATAGGTGGGCTTGTGGTCGGCGCGCCGGGCCACCCACAAATGCACCCGGCCGTCCCGGTGCACGAAGCCGTTCATGTGCTCGCCATAGGCCCGGACCCCGAATAGCGGGATGGCCGCCCGCTCCATGTGCATCAGCACCGGCCCGCCGGCATGCGGCGAGGCCTCCAGCGGCGCCACCGGGTAATGCTCGTCGCGCCAGGCTGGGACGTGGCCGGCCTCGGCGAGCCCACGCAACACCTCGTCCACTGCGGCGGTCCGCGCCGCCACGCTATCAAGCCCGGGCGCCAGCTCGACCGCGTCGTCGGAGACCCGGAAGACGTGGGCGAATGCGGCCAGCCGCTCGGCGAAACCGTGCCCCACCCAGCCCACCGGCTGGCCGTCGATGCAAAACCGCCGGAATTGGGTGAGGTCGTGGCGGTTGCACGCGGCGATGTGGTCGAGGTAGCTCACCGGCCGTGGACAACCCGCTTTCGCGACACCAGCACGGTGTCAACCTCGACGATCTGGCGCAGGCAGGCGGCGATCCGCTCGACCAGTTCCGGCGCCGAAATCTCGATCTGCAGGTCGATAGTGAGGGTCTCGCCGTCGGGCCCGCCGAGCGAGCTGTGCCACCGAGCTGGGATCAGGCCCCGCTTGGCGAACTGCTCCATGACCCGCGGCATGACCTGCGGCCCGGCGCCGGCCTGCACGTGGAAGCAGGCGGTCGATGCGGCCGCGGCTTCAGCAGATGAATCGGAAGGATCAACCGAGATAGACATCGCGCAACAACTCCTCGCAGGCGACAACACGGCGGCAGATAGCCCGGCCCTCAATGAGGACCGGGACGGTAATTCGCCGTACCATCGTCTGCGGGCGTCGTGCGCTCATGGTCCGCGACCCTAGCGCCGGGTGCGGCGCCGGTCAAGTTTGGGGTCGAGGAACAGAGCAGTTTCCACTTGCGTGGAATCGCACCAGCCCACTCCCCCTCCCGGCCACCCCAAGCTTACGATCCCGTGGGTGGCCGGGAGGGGGAGTGGGCTGGTGCCGCCTGAACGGATAATGCTCTAAGGCAACCGGGAGGACCCCTTCAACGACGGCGACAAGCGGCCTAGATTCGGCGCCTTGGCCCGCGACGGGTCGAAAGGCGGGAGCATGGCGCCGATCCTGTCCCACGATGAGGCGCGGGCCTTCTACGATCGCTTCGGCGCCCGCCAGGACGCTCAGGCGTTCTACGAGGACCCGGCCACGGCGGTCCTGA
>JBHICX010000479.1:0-1634 GCA_046759805.1 Kiloniellales bacterium
GCCACGCCCATCTCGACCTGCTCGCGGATGACCGAGCGGTCGATGTCGTCGGCCAGCTCGCTGTCGATCTCCACGCCCCGGTTCATCGGCCCCGGATGCATGACCAGCGCGTCCGGCTTGGCCCGCGCCAGCTTCTCCTGATCCAGGCCGAAGAAGCGGAAATACTCGCGGATCGACGGCACGAAGCTGCCCTGCATGCGCTCGTTCTGCAGGCGCAGCATCATCACGATGTCGCAGCCATCAAGGGCCTCGTGCATGTCGTGGAACACCTCGACGCCGAGACGCTCGATCGCGGCCGGCATGAGGGTCGGCGGCGCCACCACCCGGACCCGGGTGCCCATGATGGTCATCAGGTGGATGTTGGAGCGGGCCACGCGGCTATGCAGGACATCGCCACAGATCGCCACTTCTAGCCCGCCCAGCCGACCCTTGCGCCGGCGGATGGTCAGCGCATCCAGGAGCGCCTGCGTCGGATGCTCGTGGCTGCCGTCGCCGGCATTGATGACCGCGCAGGTGACCTTCTCCGATAGAAGCTGTGCCGCGCCGGCGTCTGGGTGTCGCATCACCAGCACGTCCGGACGCATGGCGTTGAGCGTCATCGCCGTGTCGATGAGCGTCTCGCCCTTCTTGATGGCGCTGGCGGCGACCGACATGTTGATGACGTCGCCGCCGAGCCGCTTGCCGGCCAGTTCGAACGAGGTGCGGGTACGGGTGGAGGTCTCGAAGAACAGGTTGATAATGGTGCGCCCGTGCAGGGTGGACTTCTTCTTGTCGGCCCGGCGGTTCTGCTCGACGTAGCTTTCGGAGAGGTCGAGGATCAGGTTGATGTCATCGCGCGACAGCCCTTCGATGCCGAGTAGGTGGCGATGCTGGAACAGAAGGTTCTTGCCGCGGCGGCTCATCAAACCACGACTATAGGCCGGCGCCGACAGGGCCGCAAGACGCCCCGGCTTGCGAGTCATGGCACGCGACCGCCGGATCGGGATAGAGTTGCCCCTCGGACGAACCTGCCGGGAGGGACCGTGCGTTGCGTCGGATCGGCTGCGCGCTCATGCTCGGATTTCTGGTTGCCGCCGCGACCCCCGCCGACGCGGTCGACAAGGACCTGGACGGTTTCGCCAAGGTGCGCTTCGGCATGTCGATCGACGAGGTGCGCGCCGCCCGTCCAGACGGCCGGTTCCGGCCGGAGCTCGGGGAGTTTTGGATCCTGAAGCAGGTGACCGACCCGGATGCCGAGACCGAGATGACGGCCTTCCGCATCCGCGTGGGCTTCTCTGGCACCGGCGCCGTCAACCGGATCGTGAACGAAAACCTGTTGGCCGAGCGGTCAGAGGACTACGCCGAGTGCCGCGCTCACTTCGACGTCATGCTGGGGCAGATGACGGAGGCGCTGGGAGAGCCGGACCGGCTTGCCATCGAGGATGAGCCGAGGTTCCTGTTCGGCCAGCTCTACCGGGCCGAGAACCACGCCTCCTTCCGCTTCAACAACGGGGCCAGCCTCGATGTGCGCTCGACCTGGTCGCAGCGGCCGATCCTGACCCGATTGATCAGCGACTATGCCTGCCGGCTCAGCGCCGACTACTACCGACCCTGAGCGCCGCGGATCGGGCAGGGAAGATTCGAATGACCCACCG
>JBHICX010000480.1:0-1616 GCA_046759805.1 Kiloniellales bacterium
ACGGGCGCGCTTTCGTCGGCGGGGGCGACGAGGTCGTCGCCGAGGGCGGCGCCCAAGGCCGCCTCGTAGCCCGCCTCCACGGTGACGTCGTCGATCAGCGGCGGCCCTCCCTGGCGCTGATCCTCCTTCGACAGTTCGGTGAGCGCCGCTTCCTCGGCCCTGAGCTTGGCCCGCTCGCCCTCGGCCGGCTCCAGCTCTGCCCGCGCCGCGGCCGCCTCGGCCTCGGCCGCGGCCCGTGCCCGCTCGGCCGCCTCGGCCTCGCGCCGCGCCGCCTCCTGCCGTTCGCGGGCTTGATCGAGGGCCTTCTCGGCCTCGCTGGCCGCCGCCTCGTCCGCCGCTTCGGCCTCGACGGCGTCGCGCTCCGGGGCGACCTCATCCAGGCGGTGCTGGATCCCGGCCTGGCGGCGCTCCAGATCGGCAAGCTGGGCCTGGAGCTGCGCCCGGCGCGCCTGGTCGGCGGCGACCTGCTCGGTGAGGCGGGTGAGATCCGCCTCCGCGGCCTGGGCCTCGGCGGCGGCCGCCTCGAGGCGCCTGCCGGCGGCCTGGCGCGCCGTCTCTTCATCGCCCGGCGCGGTCGTGAGGGCGCTTTGCTCCCCGTCGAGGCACTCGAGCGCCGCCGCCGCGTCACCGGCGAGCGCCTGTTCGCGCTCGATATCGGCGGCGATCTGGGAGAGCCGGGTCTCGCCCTCCAGGCGGGCTTCCTGGATGCGGGCCTCCTCGGAATCGAGGCCGTCGCGGGCGAGCGCCAGACGGTGCAGGCCGGCCGCGGCTTCGGCTTCGGCCTGCCGCAGATCGGGCAGGCGGGCAGCGGCCTCGGCCTGCGCCGTGGCGGCGGCGCCGGCCCGGCGCGTGAGCTCGGCGACCGTCTTCTCGGCGGCATCGAGCTCCGCCTTGGCCGCGTCCCACGCCTCGCTCGCCGCGCCCCATTTGAGATGCAACTGGATCGCCTCGGCCCGGCGAATGTGATCGCTGATGTTGCGGTAGCGCGCCGCCTGGCGGGCCTGGCGCTTCAGCCCCTGGAGCTGACCCTCGAGGGTGACCAGGACGTCGTCCAGCCGGGCCAGGTTGGTCTCGGCGGCGCCCAGCCTGAGCTCCGCCTCGTGGCGGCGGGAGTGCAGGCCGGTGATGCCGGCCGCCTCGTCGAGCAGCGCCCGGCGCTGGTGCGGTCTGGCGCTGATGAGGGCGCCGATCTGGCCCTGGCGGACCAGCGCCGTCGACCGCGCGCCGGTGGCGGCGTCGGCGAACAGGATCTGGACGTCGCGGGCCCTGACCTCGCGGCCGTTGATCCGGTAGGCCGAGCCCGCGCCGCGCTCGATGTGGCGCGCGACCTCGAGCTGGTCGGCGTCGTTGAAGGCGGCCGGCGCCCGGCGCGCCCTGTTGTCGAGCAGGATTATGGCCTCGGCGATGTTGCGCGCGGGCCGCTCGGCGGTGCCGCCGAAGATGACGTTGTCCATCTCGGCTCCCCGCATCTCCTTGGGCGCGCTCTCGCCCATGACCCACTGGATGGCCTCGACCAGATTGGACTTGCCGCAGCCGTTGGGGCCGACGATGCCGGAGAGCCCGGGCTCGATCGGGAGCTCGATGGGGTCGACGAAGGACTTGAAGCCGGAGAGCCG
>JBHICX010000481.1:0-1609 GCA_046759805.1 Kiloniellales bacterium
TGCCCTGGTGCAACATTGCGGTGCCGAGATTGTTGTGGGCGAGTTCGTTTTCCGTTTCGAATTTCACGGCCCGCGAGAAGGCCTTCTCCGCGTCCGCGATCCGCCCCGAGCGCATCAACGCGTTGCCGAGGTTGTTGTGAGCCATGGCGAGGTTGGGCTCGAGTTGGATCGCCTTTTCGAAGTGATCGACGGCCTCCTCCGTCTGGCCCTGTCCTAAAAGCACGAGGCCGAGGTTGCTGTGGGCCTTGGCGAAGTCGGGTTCGGCCGCAAGCGCCCGGGTGAAAAACTCGATGGCAAAGCGCGCGTTGCCGCTCTGTGCGGCGATGCCGCCGAGAAGGTGAAGCGCCTCGGCGTTCCTCGGATCGCCCTTCAGGATCCTGCGGCAGAGGGCCTCGGCTTCCGCGGTCCTGCCCGCCACCGCATGCGCGTAAGCGGCGTCATAACTTGCCTTCGTGTAGCCACGCTTCGGCGAAGCAAGGTCGGCCCCGGCCCCGGCTCCGGCCCCATCGTTGCGGGGCCCGTCGCCTTTTCCAGGGCCGTCAGACGCCTGGGCACTCCTATCGCCTTCGTTTTTTGCCATCCTCCTTGATCCCGCCTTGCCATACGGCGGACCCCGTGCCACGGCGATCGAGGCGGCCCCGCCGGCCGATGGATGCTAACAGAGGTCGCAAACGGGTCGCAAGCGCATGCGGCGCCTCTCTTGCTCGCGCAGCGATCCGACCGGGAACCGACCGCAGTGATCGTTCAGGCATGTCGAAGCCGGACCGACGGGGGCTCAAATCCCCGTCCCGGGGCAGTGGTTCCCGCGCCATTCCCCACGGCGAGGGAGTCGTCTGCTTGGCCGAGCCGCTTCGGAAGGACGGACACGGCGCCTATGTCGTACAATTCCGAAAGGATAGCCCGGGCCGTGAACGTCATCCCGACGGCGTTTTGCCGCCCTTCGAGGCGCCGCGGCGCAAGCGCGGGCCAAGCCGAGTCGCACGTTTGCCAATATCCACGCAATCCGCCTCGTCGCTCCGGACGCAACAATGGAACAAACAATGGAACAACGATCCCCTTGCCTGTTCCGCGTCCTTTTGCGTAACGTCGCGGCAGGCGCTCGGTTGGTTGGCGCGCCGGGATTCCTGTTGGTCGCTTTTTCACGGGAACGAAGGTCACCGCGGAGTGCATAACTAAACGATCGTGGCGGGGTGTCGATGAACGATTCGGCCAGACGCAAAGGCATTATCCTGGCTGCCGGCTCGGGCACGCGGCTCTACCCACTGACCAAAGCCATCTCGAAACACCTGTTGCCGGTTTACGACAAGCCATTGATTTACTACCCGCTTACCACGCTGATGCTCGCCGGCATCGGCGACATCCTGGTGATCACGACGCCGCGCGATCAGGCCCGCTTCAAGGAGTTGCTCGGCGACGGCAGCCAGTGGGGGATCCGGCTTTCATACGCGGTGCAGCCGCGTCCCGAAGGTCTCGCCCAGGCCTTCACGGTCGGGCGCGAGTTCATCGGTGACGGGCCTGTGGCGCTTGGGCTCGGCGACAACATCCTGTTCGGAACGGGTCTGCGTGGACGCCTGCAGCAGGCAAACGCGCGTACGGCCGGCGCCACCGC
>JBHICX010000482.1:0-1607 GCA_046759805.1 Kiloniellales bacterium
ATGGCGCGGACGGCAGAGATTTCGCACCAATTAACTAACATTCCATAAAAGAAACCGTCAATCGTCATCACCCAGGTGGAACAGCGCCGCCAGCCACCAATACCACGGGCCGGGCCGCCGCGACGCCTGTGCGGGCGATCAGTGGCGCCCGCGCCAATCGGCGAGCAACCCTTCGCCGCGGGCGCGGTCACGGTCGGAAAGGCCGGCGGCCAGTTGGGCGCGCTGGCCTCGCGCCCAGGGATGACCCTGGTCGGCGGCGAGGCTGAACCAGAACCAGGCCAGGACCGGATCGCGCTCCACGCCGCGGCCGTGACGATACAACTCGCCCAGGTTCATTTGTGCCACCACGTGGCCGCTCTCGGCGGCGCGGCGGTACCAAACGGCCGCCTTGGCATCGCTTTGTTGTAGCCCCAGGCCGCTTCGGTAGAGATCGGCGATCGCCACCTGGGCGTCGGCGTCGCCCGCAAGGGCCAGCGCCATCCATTCGTCGCGCGCCGTCGCATAATCGCCGGCGTCGTAGGCGCGCAACCCCTCGGCAAAGTCGGCCGCGGGTGCGCGCGGCACGAGACCCACCACGGCAATCGCGAAGATGGTGATCGACAGCCTCCACAACATCCCTGTCTCCGGCTTGTGTCGCCGGTTCATTGTGCCGCATCTTGGCGCAATTGGTGATCGATTCTGCGTGAGCGCGTGGCGATCGATGATGGACTTCGCGGGACGGCGCACCCACCTGTGTCATAGGCGCGAGAAGCCATGCGGCTGGCCAGGGCCGCAACAACCGAGGTGAGCCCGAACGTGCTGCAACGGATGCTCAAGGTGGTGCTGCCGTTGGTGGTGCTCGCGGGCGCCGCCGGGGTGTTCGTTTATTTGAGGACGAGCCAATCCGAGGTGGTCGCCGAACCGCCGCAGGAGCGGGTATGGCCGGTGGCAGCGGTCACCGTGCGGCGAACCGATGTCCGGCCCAGCATCCCAGCGTTCGGGGAGATCACTGCCGCACGCACCGTAGACCTGAGGCCGCTGGTCGCCGGCCGCGTGGTCGCCGTCGGCCCGCATTTCATCGAGGGCGGCGTGGTCCGCGAGGGCGAGACGCTGATCAAGGTCGACGACTTCGAGTACCAGGCCGCGGTCGACGAGATCCTGGCCGAAATCGACCAGTCGCGCGCCCGGCTGGCCGAGATTCGCGCCGGCCTCGAAGCCGAGCGCAACATGCTGCAACGCGACCGCGAGCGGGTCGAGCTGAGCCTTCGCGACGTCGCGCGCCGGGAACGGCTGCGCGGCAAGGGCGCGGTCTCGGAGAAGGCGCTGGACGACGCCCGCATGGCCCTCAATGCCGACCAGCAACGCGTCATCAGCACCACCCTGGAAATCGACAAGCTCGGCGCCCAGTTGCGCCAGCAGGAGGCGGCGATCCAGCGCCTCGAGGTGGCGCTACGGCGGGCCCGGCACGATCTGGAAGAGACCCGGCTTGCGGCGCCGTTCGACGGATTCCTGGTCGAGGTCGACGCGCATCTGGGCAAGCGGGTCGGGGTCGGCGACCGGATCGCGCGGCTCTATGACGCCACCCGGCTGGAGGCCCGCTTCCACCTGAGCCACGCCAAGTTCGCCCG
>JBHICX010000483.1:0-1600 GCA_046759805.1 Kiloniellales bacterium
GATGAGCGCCACCAGCCGGCCGAACGGCGGCATCCCGGCGCGGCGGCGTTCGGCCGCCTCCGCCTTCAGGAACCGGCCGGGCTCGCCGCCCACGAGCGCCCGCATCACCGGGTGCTCCGGATCGGCGGTCTGCACGATGACCCGCCCCGGTCGCTCGGCCCGCCCTGCGCGGCCGGCCACCTGGTGCAGGAGCTGATAGGTGCGCTCGGCGGCACGCAAGTCGCCGCCGATCAGGCCCAGATCGGCGTCGATCACGCCGACCAGAGTCAGCATCGGGAAGTTGTGCCCCTTGGCGACAATCTGGGTGCCGATCAGGATGTCGATCTCGCGATCGCGCACGCGCTCGAGGAACTGGGCCGCGGGTCGCGGCCCGCTTATGGTGTCGCTGGTCATGATCGCGGTGCGGGCTTGCGCGTAGAGCCCCGCCACCTCCTCCGCCAGGCGCTCGACGCCGGGGCCGCAGGCGGCCAGGGTCTCGGTGGCGCCGCATCGGGGGCAGAACCGCGGCACCGGCACCGCCAGCCCACAGTGATGGCACATCAGCCGCCGGGCGAGCCGGTGCTCGACCAGCCAGGCGGTACAGCGCGGGCATTCAAGCCGGTGGCCGCAGGCCCGGCACAGCGTCAGCGGCGCATAGCCGCGCCGGTTGAGGAACAGCATCACCTGCTCGCCGGCGGCCAGGGCCTCACCGATTCCCCGGCTCAAGGTCGGGGTAAGCCAGCATTGGCGCGCCGGCGGGTCCTGCCTTATGTCCACGGCGGTGACATCCGGCAGCGTGGCGCCGCCATGGCGGTCGGGCAGATGCAGCCGCCGGTAACGTCCCGTCTCCACGTTCACCACCGTCTCCAGCGACGGCGTGGCCGAGACCAGGAGGGCGGGGATGGCGCTTAAGTGCGCGCGCACCACCGCCATGTCGCGGGCGTGGTAGATGACACCGTCCTCCTGCTTGAAGGCGGCGTCGTGCTCCTCGTCGACGATTATCAGGCGGAGCTCGGGGAAGGGTAGGAACAGGGCCGAGCGGGCGCCGACCACCACCCGCGCCGTGCCCTCGGCCACCGCCCGCCAGCCGAGCCGGCGCTGCCTCGCCGTCAAGTCCGAATGCCACTCGGCGGGGCGGGTCCCGAAGCGCCGGGCGAATCGGTCGAGCCACTCATGGGTCAGCGCGATCTCCGGCAACAACACCAGGACCTGCCCACCGGCCTCGAGCGCCGCCGCCACCGCCTCGAAATAGACCTCGGTCTTGCCGGACCCGGTGACCCCGTCCAGCACCGTGACACCGTGGCCCGAGCCCGCCCCGGCGCCCGCCCCGACGGACGGGCCGGGGGACGGGCCGGGGGTGGCGATCACGCGGCGCAGCGCCCGGGCGGCCGCGGCCTGCGGTGCCGACAGCGCCAGTCCGGACCGCCGCCAGTCCGGCTCGGCAAACGGCGGCCGGGGCGGCAGCTCGATCGGCTCGATGAGGCCAGCCGCCGCCAGGCCCTTCACCACCGACAACCCGCAGCCGGCCTCGCGGGCCAACTCGCGGGCGCTAAGCGACGGGCCGTCTTGCAACAGATCGAGCACGCGTCGGCGCGCCGGGGTGAGCTTCTCCGAGGTCCCG
>JBHICX010000484.1:0-1588 GCA_046759805.1 Kiloniellales bacterium
AGTTGGCCTTGCCGGTGAACAGCTTGAGGCCGCGTTTCTGCTGCTCGTTGAGCGCGGCCTCGTCGCCCCGCATGTACTTGTCGAACGGCGTGTCGGTCTGCACCAGGGTGCGCTCGAAGGCGGAGATCGCCTTCCAGGCGTTGCTTATTTTGGGCCATTCGTCGCCGAACACCTTCCCGAAGCGCTTGCGGTACTCGGGCACGAAGGCAAGCCGGGCCTCCATCATGTCGCTCTCGCCGTTGCCGGCGACCGCGCCTCTCGCCGCCGACCGGGCCTGCGCCTCGAGCGACTTTGACGCGCCGGCCCAGAACAGCTTGCCGTAGTAGGCGGCGTTGACCACGGACTGGCTGTTGCGCCAGTGGATCGTGCCGGGGTAGCCGCGCGAGATGTCGTTCGAGAACGCCCACCCCGCGTCCGGCTCGTGACAGGTCGAACACGCGACCGAGGCGTCGCCGGAAAGCCGCGTATCGAAGAACAGCAGCTTGCCGAGCTCGACCTTCTCCGGCGTCTGCGGGTTGTCGGGCGGCACCGGCGGCGGCCCCAGGGCGGCCAGCGGCGGGTTCGTGTCCGCCCGCGCCTCGGCGGCCAAGCCGATGTGTGCGACGCCAACCATCAACGCGGCGAGAACGAAGGATGTTGTCTTGCCCGTCTTCATCGTTCGGCTCCTAGTTCCTGGTCTCGCGCCAATTTTGGATGGCCGGGTAAGTGGCCGGGATCTTCTCTTTCCAGACGAACTCCGGCCCCACGAGCGGCTCGCCCGACAGCGCCTCGAGAAAGGCGACCAGGTCGCTCTGTTCCTTAGCCGACAAGCCCAAGGGCTTGAGAGCGGGATCCTTGTTGGCATCGTCGCCGCCGCCGGCGTTGTAAAAAGCGATCACCTCGGCAAGGGTCTTGAACACGCCGTTGTGCATGTATGGCGCCGTATACTTGAGCTCGCGCAAGCTCGGCGTCATGAACTTGCCGATATCGGACCCGTCCGCCTTGTGGCTACGCACGTGGGCGCCCACGTCGCGGCGGACGTTCATGTAGTTCTCAACCCCCATGAACATGGCGTAGGTGACGAAGGTGACGTGCCGCCGCGGGTCACTCCAGATCTCCGGGTTCTCCGGCACGCCGAGATTGTGCGGCTGATCATCCGTAAACCGCGGCCCGGCGTGGCATTGCGCGCACCGGGCCTTGCCCTTGAACAGCGCGAACCCGCGCTCGGCGGAGGCGGACATGGTGCCCTTGTCAAACGGCGCTCCGCGCGAGGTCAGGGTCTTGAGATACTCCGGGATCGCCTTGCGCACGGAACCGTTGCTGGGCTCGCCGTATCCGGCCTTCTTGAACATCTCGACATAGACGGGGTCCTGTTTCAAGCGCTCCTGCATCAGCCTCATGTCCATGTTCATGATGTAGGTTTCGGTGAGGTTTTCGCGGGTCACGTCGTTCAAGTTGGTGCCGAGCCGGCCGTCGTGGAACCACGCCGCCTTGTGGGCGGTGTTGATCAGCGTCGGCGTGTTGCGGAAACCTTCCGTACCCGGATAGGCCTTGGAAAGCGCCAGGCCGTCCGCGAACCCTTTTTCCGGAATGTGACAGGTCGCGCAGC
>JBHICX010000485.1:0-1580 GCA_046759805.1 Kiloniellales bacterium
ACGGGATCGTATGCTATGGGGGGCCGGGTGGGGGAGCGGGACGGGTCAAGATCACGGACCGCTAGTTTGACCGGTCATCCTGGCCGCCCGGGCGGTCGGGTTGGTGCTGTTCGGTTGCCACGGGTTCATGAGATACTCGGGCCTTCGCCGCGCCGAAGCGGCTTCGGCCGCGCAGGCGGGCGGCAGCACCGCCCTAGTGGAGCCGCCGGATGTTCGAGACCCTGCTCATTGCCAACCGCGGCGAGATCGCCTGCCGGGTGATCCGCACGGCGCGGCGCCTGGGCGTGCGCACGGTCGCCGTCTACTCCGAGGCGGATCGGGGGGCGCTGCACGTGGAGCTGGCGGACGAGGCGCATCCGATCGGGCCGGCGCCGGCGCGCGACAGCTATCTTGATATCGTGGCGGTGATCCGGGCGGCGCGCCGGGCCGGCGCCGAGGCGATCCATCCGGGCTACGGCTTCCTGGCAGAGAACCCGGAGTTTGCCGAGGCCTGTGCCAACGCTGGTATGGCCTTCGTCGGCCCGCCGGCGGCGGCGATCCGGGCCATGGGCTCGAAGATCGAGGCCAAGCGGGTGATGGAACGGGCCGGGGTGCCGATGCTGCCCGGCAGCGACGGCGAGGACGAGGGCGACCGGCGGCTCGCCGAGGTCGCCGCCGAGATCGGCTATCCGGTGTTCATCAAGGCTTCGGCCGGCGGTGGCGGCAAGGGTATGCGAAAGGTCGCGGCGGCCGAGGACCTCAAGGCGGCGCTGGCGGCGGCGCGGCGCGAGGCCAAGTCGAGCTTCGGCGACGACCGGCTGTTGATCGAGAAGGCGCTGATCCGCCCGCGCCATATCGAGGTCCAGGTGTTCTGCGACGGCCACGGCGGCGCGGTGCACCTGTTCGAGCGCGAGTGCTCGGTCCAGCGCCGGCACCAGAAGGTGATCGAGGAGGCGCCGGCGCCGGGCATGACAGTAAGGCGCCGCGAGCGCATGGGCAGTGCCGCCATCGCCGCGGCCCGGGCCATCGGCTATGTCGGCGCCGGCACCGTCGAGTTCCTGGTCGATCGCCGCGGCCGCTTCTATTTCATCGAGATGAACACCCGGCTCCAGGTCGAGCACCCGGTGACCGAGATGGTGACCGGGGTCGACCTGGTGGAATGGCAGCTTCTCATCGCCGCCGGCGAGAAGCTGCCGCGCCGTCAGGAGGAGCTTTCGATCGACGGCCACGCGATCGAGGCCAGGGTCTACGCCGAGGACCCGGCGCACGATTTTCTGCCCATGGCCGGGCGGCTCGAGCTGTTGCGCTGGCCGCCGGAAGGCCGGCATGTGCGCGTCGACACCGGGGTGCGCGAGGGGGACGAGGTGTCGGTCCACTACGACCCGATGATCGCCAAGCTGATCGCCTGGGACACCGACCGGAGGGCGGCGCTGAACCGCCTCGGGGCGGCCCTCGGCGAGACCCGGATCGTCGGGCCGGCGACCAATCTCGGCTTGCTCTCCGACATCGTTGCCCATTCGGCGTTTGCCGAAGGCCGCGTCGACACCGGCTTCATCGAGCGCCACCAGGCGGACCTCGTGCCCGCCGCCGGGCCGGCCCCG
>JBHICX010000486.1:0-1576 GCA_046759805.1 Kiloniellales bacterium
TGTCGCGTTTCCTGCGCGACTACCTGTATTTCTCGATGGGCGGCAGCCGCCGAGGCCCGCTCACCCAGGTCACCGCCGCCATGGTGACGATGCTCTTGGGCGGCCTGTGGCACGGCGCCGGCTGGACCTTCGTCGCCTGGGGCGGGTCGCACGGCGTGGCGGTGATCCTCAACCACTGGTGGCGGCGCACCGGGCTCGACCTGCCGGCGCCGCTCGGCTGGGCGCTGACCATGGGCTTCGTGGTCGCGGGTTGGGTGCTGTTCCGGGCCGAGGACTTCCCGACCGCATTCCACATGCTCGAGGCCATGACCGGGGTCGGGGGATTGTCGTTGGACACGCTGGAGGCGCCGAAGGATCTGTGGCTCTTGCCGGTGGCGGCGGTGCTGGCGATCGTCGGGCCCACGGCGCACCGGCTGGCGCAGGTGAGCCTCCAGCCACGCCCGGCGCTGGCCGCGGGACTCGCCGTCGCCCTGGTATACGTCACGCTGAACGTTGGCGGCGGCGAGACCGCCGTGTTTATCTACTTCCAGTTCTGAATGTTGGCGAGGGGCGGATGAGCTGGCGCGGCTTCTGGGCGACGAGCATCGGCACGGCTATCGGGCTCGCCGCCGTGCTTTATGCCCTGTTGCTCATCGTCGATCCCTACGACACGGTGTTCTTCTCGCCGCCCTTCGACCGCGAGCCGGTCACCACCAACCAACGCTTCTCGTTTCCGGCGCTGGCGCGCAAACAGCGGTTCGACAGCGCGGTCATCGGCACCTCGACCACGCGCTTGCTGGAGCCGGCGCGGTTCAGCGCCGCGCTCGGAGGGTCGTTCGTGAACCTGTCCTTGAACAGTGGCACCGCCTGGGAGCAGGCGCAGCTCTTTGACGTGTTCGTCCGCCGCCATAAGCGGCCGCGCACGGTCATCTTCGGCCTCGACGTCGAGTGGTGCGAGGCGGCCGAGACCTACCAGAAATACACCCCGCGCCCGTTCCCGCCCTGGATGTACGACGACGATCCCTGGAACGACCTCCTGCACCTGTTCAACCTGCCGGCGCTGGAGGAGATGGCCCGCCAGTTCGCCTACCTGACCGGGCTCCGGGCCCCGAAATACGGCAAGGACGGCTACACCAACTTCCTGCCTCCGCCGGAGATCTACGACCTCGAGACGGCGCGCCGCCACCTCTATGGCGGGCTCGAGCCGCGGGTAAAGGCGCCGGTCGGCGAGCCGGTGGATCCGGCGCCCGAAGCGCGCGCCGCCTGGCCGTTCGCCACCCATCCGCTGATGGTGGAGATGCTCCGGGCGCTGCCCGACGAGACCGTGAAGGTGCTGATGTTCGTGCCCTACCACCACTTCCACCAGCCGGCGCCAGGCTCGCTGTTGGACGCGCAATGGACCGAGTGCAAGCGCCGACTCACCGACCTGGCGGCGCGATTCGAGAACACCCATGTCCTCGACTTCATGATCCACTCGGAGATCACCTTGCGAGACCAGAACTACTGGGACCCGTTGCATTACGACACCGTGATCGCCACCCGGCTCGCCAGCTTGATCGCCGAGGCGGTCAAGACCCGTCGCGGCGCCGACGGCCTG
>JBHICX010000487.1:0-1568 GCA_046759805.1 Kiloniellales bacterium
GCCGCGGCATCAAGGGGTTCGACCAACCGATCACCTTCCGCCGCCTGACCGGCAACGCACTGTGCGCCGGCTGATCCCGGTTAAAGCGAACTTTGCCCCAATCGACAAGGCAGCACTGCTCGAGCGGCTGGCGGCCATGCCGATCGAGAGCTGGAAATACAAGGTCCAGGTTGGAGCCAGCCGCCACATCGGGCCGGTGGCGCAGGACTTTCACGCCGCCTTCAACTTGGGGGAAGATCTCCTTCAAATCGGTCCCCACAGACCTGAATAGAGCTCGGAGGGGCGTCCTTACGAGCGGCCATAGGCCCTTTTCCCGTCTGGGTCGTAGCTTGCAGATCGAGATTATGAGAAGTCGGCCGTTTCATGCGGCTTACCGGCCGCGCGCGTTTACCCGCCGACTAGAGGTCGCTTTCAGGACACAAATCCCGCGCCTAACGGTTGCATCCTGCGCCACTAATGCCCTTGGTGGGCATCTTGCCCTTAACTCAACATCGCCGAACAGGTTGATGTCTGAACATGGGGGTGGAGCGGACGCGCTCCGCCCTCTCCTAAACAGCCGCTGTTGGCCAGAAGCGGTCATATAGTTGTCGTAGAAATTTGAACAGAAACGCTATGCTCTTCGCTTTCGCGGAGAATGATGAAGGATGCAAAGGGATGCGAACCGGCGGATGCCAATGCGGCGAGGTGCGGTATGAAAGCGAGGGAGAACCGCCCGCGCTTTATCCTTGAAGCTTTCAAACCCGTCGGGGGCGTATACGAACCGAAGCTTCGCGAGCATGCTCCGCGGCCCCTGCGCCGGGGTCGAAGTCCAGATCGGCCCACAGCTCGGCGAGGATGCTCGGGCCTCCCGTACCGAACACCCGTACGGCGATCGATTCCTAGGAGCGATCCAGCCGGCCCGCCGCGTTCCGGCCTCTTGGCTACCGCGCGGCCTTTGCCCCCGTGGGCCCTGGGTGCGATTTCTCAGTGGCGCGTGGAAGTGGGGCCGCGACCCCGGGCTCTAATAACCTCACATGTCTCCCATCGCCATGCCTCCGCTCGGCGGAACGGCCACGTGCCAGACGTCCTTGAAGCCATCACCGGTGACGTCGCCCGGCTTGGTGTCCTGCACCCAAGTATAAAGGGGCTTGCCATTGACCGCCCACTGCTTGCTGCCATCTTTACGCGTGACGATCGTAAAGTCGCCCACCGCCATGGCATCGTCCGAGGCCATCAGGGGCGGCCAATACTCGGCGCACTCGCCGTAACAGTTGGACATGCCCATTTCGTCCTTGTCGAAGGTATAGAGGGTCATGCCCTTCTCGTCAGCGAACACCCTGCCCAACGACGAATCTTGTAACGTAACCCCGCCGGGCATGTTGGCCGCGCATGCCGCCAGGACAAGACCGGCGGCACATGTCATCGCCACATATCCGAGACTTCTCATCGTGCAACCTCACTTTGGTGAAACCCGCCGTCGGGACGGCGGCTCGCACGCCCGACGTCTTTCTGTCGATTGAGCCAAGATTCCCCAGATGGCTCCCCCCAGTTGCCGACGACGGTAGCACGAAGGGCGTTCGCACCACAAT
>JBHICX010000488.1:0-1565 GCA_046759805.1 Kiloniellales bacterium
TCGCCAACCCGCTCAAGCCGGACTGGCAGGTCTGCAAGCTGACCGACACCGGCCGCAAGACGCTGGCGGCGGCCGGCGGCCGATATTAGGCAAAGCTGAATGCCTTGCTTCGGGGCGGCCTTTCAGATGGTTGGCCTGGCCAAGCGGCGCGCCGTCGATCTCATGGTTGCCCTTTGAGCTCGGGCCCGATGCACACCAGCTGCTTGCCGAGGTTCTCGCCCTTGAGCAGGCGGATCAAGGCGCCGGGCGCCGCGTCCAGGCCGTCCAGGACATCCTCCTTGTGCTTGAGCCGCCCGTCGCCGAGCCAGGCCGCAAGCTCGGCCCGTGCCTGGTCGTAGCGGTCGGCGTAATCGAACACCAGGAAGCCTTGCAGGCGCGCCCGATTCACCAGGATGGTGCGCAAATGACGCGGGCCGAGGTCGGGCTCCTCCAGTCGGTTGTAGGTCGAGATGGTGCCGCAGATGACCACCCGGGCGCCCTGGTTCAGGTTCGCCATGGCCGCGTCGTGCACCGCGCCGCCGACGTTGTCGAAGTACACGTCGACCCCGCCCGGGCAGGCCTCGGCAACCGCCGCCGGAAGGTCCGGCGCGGTCTTGTAGTCGAGGCAGTCATCGAACCCCAGCGTGTCGCGGACATATGCCACCTTGGCCTCGGAGCCGGCGAGGCCGACCGCTCGGCAGCCGCGGATGCGGGCGATCTGGCCGACCGCCGAGCCGACCGCCCCGGCGGCCGACGAAATGAGCACGGTCTCACCCTGCTTGGGCCGGCCCACGTCCAGGAGCGCGAAGTAGGCGGTGATGCCAGGCATGCCCAAGACCCCCAGGGCGGTCGAGATCGGCGCCACCGCCGGGTCGACCCGGCGCAGCGCCGAGGCGTCGGCCGCGGCATACTCCTGCCAGCCCAGCATCCCCTCGACGATGTCGCCGGCGTCGAACCGAAGATCCTCTGAGCGCACCACCTCGCCCACCACGCCGCCGACCATCACCTCGCCGATCTCCACCCCCTTGGCGTACGACTTGGCGGCGCTGATGCGGCCGCGCATGTAGGGGTCGATCGACAGATAGATGGCGCGCACCAGCGCTTGGCCCGCCCCCAGTTCCGGAATCGGGGACTCGATCAGGTGGAAGTCACTTTCCTTCGGCATGCCCTTCGGTCGGGCGGCCAGCACCACCTGGTGGTTGATCGCCATCGCTTGAACTCCCCGGCGGGCGACCGCGGATAAGGTCCATCCCCGCCCTCACGGCGGCAAGGGGCCGGCCCCGGCCGGGCCGACCCCGTGCTCGTATTGGCTCCCCGGGCCGGACTCGAACCAGCGACCAATCGGTTAACAGCCGACCGCTCTACCAACTGAGCTACCGGGGATCGGCGCACCGTCGCCACGGTGCCGTATGGTTCCGCCAACCGGGCTCGGAGCGAGGGATTTATAGCAGAAGCGTGCCACGGTCGCCAAGCGTTCGCGCACCGCCCCGCGGCCGGGTGGGGGGTTATCCTCTCCGCCTGTGCCGGCCCACTCCCCCACCCGGCCACCCTGAGCCGACGATCCCGTGGGTGGCCGGGCGGGGGAG
>JBHICX010000489.1:0-1563 GCA_046759805.1 Kiloniellales bacterium
ACCAGGTGAATGCCGCTGGCCACGCCCAGGCTGAGCAGCAGCGGCAGCACGATGATGTTGGCGAAGTTGAACGGCAGGTTCAACAGCACCGCGGTCGCCAGCGTCAGCAGCGACGCCAGGACCAGCGGCAACAGCACCAGCAGCGCCTCGACCAGACTGCGCAGCACCAGCAGCAACAGCAGGCTGATGGCGGCGAAGGCGGTCAGCACCGCCTGGCGCATGGCGCGGCTGACCGCGTCGCCCGCACCCAGGATGACGACCGGGCCGCCGGTGGCCGCCGGCGCCACCTCGGTCACGGTGGTGACGAAGCGGCGCAGCGCCGCATTCTCGGTGACATCCTCGGCGGGATAGACCTGCACCCGGTAGCGGCCGTCGGTGGCGATCTCGCGGCCGCGCAGGCGCTCGGGCAGGTCGCCGATCTTCACCCGCTCGGCGTTCAACGACTGACGCAGCCTGTCGAGCCGGGCCGGCAGGGTGGCGAGCAGGCGGCCCTCGAGCTCCTCCAGCCCCGCATCGGTGCCGGCGCCGCCGGCCTCGAAACGGTCGAGTGCCGCGGCCAGCCTGCGGGCGCCGCCGACCACCGGGGAGTTGGGCGCGGCGGCCAGCAGGCGCTTAAGCGCGCCACGGAACGTGGACAGCGCGGCGCGCCGCTCGGCCGCGGCGGGCGGCGGTTGCCGGGTTGATACGTCCAGCACCGGCGTCAGGAACAGGGCCATGCCGTCGATCATCTCCAGCTTCTGGTCCTGCTCCTTGGGCACGTAGTCGGCGAGCGTCCGGGTGTCGTCCACCGTCTCCAGGCCCTCGAGGCGCTGGGCCAGCGCCACCGCCTCCTCCAGGCTTCCGGTCAGCACCGACAGCGAGTGAGTGGACGCGCGGTCGTCGCGCTGCAGCTCGACGAAGGTGGAGGCCGACTCGCTGTTCGGGTCCTTGAGATGCAGGGGGTCGAAGTCGAACCGGACCCGGGGCAGCAGCAGGGCGGCGGCGGCGCCCAGCAGCAATGCGCCGAGCACCACCATCCGGGCGTGGCGGCGCACAAGGAGTTCCGGCGTCGTCGGCCGGACGCCCGAAACGGCGGCCGCGGCCGCCCGCCGCTCCGGCTTGAGCGGCAGCAGCGTGAGCACGGCCGGCATCAGGGTGAGGTTCGCGAAAAGCGCGATGAACATGGAGCTGCCGGAGATGATGCCGAGTTCCGACAGCCCGATGAACTCGGTGCCGACGAAGGAGAAGAAGCCGATGGCGGCGGCCAGGGCGCAAAGGGTGAGCGCGTCGCCGACGCCGTTCGCGGCGTCCCGGAGCGCCGCCGCGTGCGCGATGCCGCGCTGGATCGCCTCCTTGTAGCGCAGGCCGAAATGGATGCCGAAGTCGACGCCGAGGCCGACGAACAGCACGGCGAAGCCGAGCGAAATGAGATTGAGGTGTCCGACCGCCGCCGCCGCGAAGGCCGCGGTCCACACGAGCCCCATCAGAAGGGTCGCAAGCGTCGCGATCACAAGCCGGGGGCTGCGCAGGCCGATGAAAAGCAACAGGGTGACGAGAGACACCGAAACGACCGCCGCCGTCGCC
>JBHICX010000490.1:0-1556 GCA_046759805.1 Kiloniellales bacterium
GAGGCGCAGCACGGCATGCTGGCCTTGAGCCCGCGCGCGGTCGAGCGCCTGGAAGGCTACACCCCGCCCTGGCCGGTGCCGAAGCTGTTCCGGCTAGTGAAGGACGGCCGGCTCAACGAGGCCATATTCCGCGGCGAGACCATCAACACGGTGTCGATGCTGTGTGTCGAAGACGCGATCGACGGGTTGAAATGGGCCGAAAGCGTGGGCGGTCTGCCGGTCCTGGTCGCCCGTGCCGAGACCAACGCCGCCGCCCTCGGCCGCTGGGTCGAACGCGCGACGTGGGTCGACTTCCTGGCTGCCGACGTGAGGATCCGCTCCACCACCTCGGTCTGCCTCAAGATCATCGACCCGTGGTTCACGGCGATGTCCGAAGCGGAGCAACGGGCGCTGATCAAAGCCATGGCCGTGCTTCTGGAGGAGCAGATGGTGGGCTTCGACATCGCCGGCCATCGCGACGCGCCGCCGGGTTTGCGCATCTGGTGCGGGGCCACGGTCGAGACCGCGGACATCGAGAGCCTGACCGCCTGGCTCGATTGGGCCTATGAACAGGTCAGGGCGCGGGAGACCGCGGCGGCATAACCCCCCGACATGTCCAGGATTCTGATCTCCGACCCACTCAGCCCGCGTGCCGAGCAGATCTTCCGGGAACGCGGCATCGAGGTCGACGTCCGGCCCGGGAGCAGCACCAAGGAGCTGCCCCATGTGATTGCCGGCTATGACGGCCTGGTGGTGCGCTCCGCCACCAAGGTCACCGCGGAGCTGCTCGAGGCCGCGACTGAGCTCAAGGTGATCGGCCGTGCCGGGATCGGTGTCGACAACATCGACGTGGCCGCCGCCACCCAGCGCGGCGTCGTGGTCATGAACACCCCGTTCGGCAACTCCATCACCACCGCCGAGCATACCATCGCGCTCATCCTGGCGCTGGCCCGCCGCATTCCCGAGGCCAACCGCTCGACCCAGGAGGGCAAGTGGGAGAAGTCGCGCTTCATCGGGGTCGAGCTGTACGGCAAGGTGCTCGGCATCATTGGCTGCGGCAACGTCGGTTCGATCGTCGCCGAGCTCGCCCAGGGGCTGCGGATGAAGGTAATCGCTCACGATCCGTACCTGGCCGAAGAGCGGGCGCGGGATCTCGGCGTCGACAAGGTGGCACTGGAGGAACTCTACGCCCGGGCCGATTTCATCACGTTGCATGTGCCGCTCACCGACAGCACCCGGCACATGATAGACGCGGCGGCGTTCGCCCAGATGAAACCGGGCGTGGGCCTCATCAACTGCGCCCGCGGCGAGCTGGTGGTCGAGGCCGACTTGAAGGCGGCGCTGGAGAGCGGCCACGTTGGCGGCGGCGCGATCGACGTGTTCAGCGTCGAGCCGGCCCACGACAACCTGCTGTTCAACACGCCGGGGCTCATCGCCACCCCGCATCTCGGCGCGTCCACCGTCGAGGCGCAGGAGAACGTCGCCGTCCAGGTGGCCGAGCAGATGGCGGACTTCCTCATCACCGGCGCCGTGACCAACGCGCTCAACATGCCTTCGGTGAGTGCCGAGGAGGCGCC
>JBHICX010000491.1:0-1545 GCA_046759805.1 Kiloniellales bacterium
CGCGGCCAAGGCCCGCGGCAACCGGACCGTCGATGGTCTGGGCATGCTGTTGCACCAGGCGCGGCCAGGCTTTGCCGCCTGGTTCGGGCGTATGCCTGCGGTGACCGACCAGTTGCGCGCCGTGATGGAGCGCGACCTCGCAGCCCCGGTGGCCCGGTGTTCCAGCGGGGGCCGATGATGGTGGTCCTGGGTCTCACCGGCTCCATCGGCATGGGTAAGAGTGCGGCCGTCGCAGCGTTGCGCCGGCTCGGCGTCCCGGTGCACGATGCCGACGCGGCAGTACATGAGCTGTTGGGCCGGGGCGGTGCGGCGGTCAGCGCGGTGGCGCGAGCGTTTCCCGGGGTCGTTGCGGGTGGGAAGGTGGATCGCGCAGCGCTGGGTCGCCGCGTGTTCGGCGATGCGGCGGCGCTGTCGCGCCTGGAGGCGATTCTGCATCCGCTGGTGCAACGCTCCGAGCAACGCTTCCTGCGCGCCGTGGCGGCGCGGCGCCGGCCGGTCGCTGTGCTCGATATCCCCCTGTTGTTCGAAACCGGCGGTGACCGGCGCTGTGACGCGGTCATCGTCGTCTCGGCGCCACGCTTCGTGCAGGAGGCCCGGGTGCTACGTCGTCCGGGCATGACGCGCGAGCGTCTGCAGGCGGTGTGGGCGCGCCAGATGCCGGACGCGGAGAAGCGCCGGCGCGCCGATTACGTGGTTCCGACCGGGCTCGACAAGCGCTTTGCCTTGCGGCGTCTGGCCGGGATCGTTACACGAACCATGGCGCGGCGGCTCGGCGGCCGCGGTGGCCGCGGCCGGCCCAGGTCGCGAATCGGATGGAGAGGCCATGCGCGAAGTCGTCGTTGACACCGAGACTACCGGGCTGGATCCGAGCGAGGGACACCGGATCGTCGAGCTTGCCTGTCTTGAACTGGCCAATCATTTGCCGACTGGCCGAATCTTCCACCATTACATCGACCCACAGCGCGACATTCCGACCGAGGCCTACGACGTGCATGGCATCTCGGCGGAGTTTCTCGCCGGCAAGCCGCCGTTCGCCGAGATCGCCAAGGGGTTCATTGCATTCATCGGCGAGGACCGCTTGGTCATGCATAACGCCGAGTTCGACCTCAAGTTCCTCAATGCCGAGCTCGAGGCCCTCGGTCGCCCGCGCATTCCTTTAAGCCGGACGGTCGATACGCTGGCCATGGCGCGGCGCAAATTCCCCGGCGCGCAGGCCAGCCTGGATGCCCTGTGCCGCCGCTTCGAGATCGACAACTCGGCCCGCACCACCCACGGCGCGCTGCTGGACGCCGAGCTCCTGGCGGCGGTCTACATCGAGCTTTGCGGCGGTCGGCAACCGGGCTTCGAGCTGGGCCACGGCGGTCCCATGTTGTCGACCGAGGCGGCGCCGCCGCGCTCCGCCCGACCCCCGCGACCCCACGGACCGACGGCGGAAGAAGCCACACTGCACGAGCGCTTGGTGAAGCAGCTCAAGGACCCGGTCTGGGAGCGTTAGCTAGAGCATTTTCCATTTGAGTGGAATCGCGCCAGCCCACGCCCCCCCCC
>JBHICX010000492.1:0-1533 GCA_046759805.1 Kiloniellales bacterium
GATCGACCAATTGCGCATGCATATCCTCCCGGGCCTCGTGTCGCACCGGGGAGGAGAGGGAGAAGATAAGGGGTGAGGCACGGCCGGATCGCGACCCGAACGGTGGGCTTCATCCGGCACGCGCCGGCGGCCTGGGCGCGCTGGTGGCCCGTGGTGCTTCTGGGCTGGGCGACTATCGGCGCCTACGGGTCGGCACACTATTCCTTCGGCGTGCTGATCGGTCCGATCCATCACGAAACCGGTTGGTCCACCGGCGCGCTCTCCGCGGCGTACTCCCTGGGCACATTGATCGCCGGGCTCGGGGCGGCCGTTGCCGGTCAGGCTTTGGACCGGTTCGGCAGCCGGCCGGTGCTGCTGGGATCGCTCCTCGCGGGGAGCGCGTCCTTGCTGGCGGCGGCGGCGGCGGGCTCGGTGCCGCTGTTCGTGGTGGGCTGGGGGTTGGGCGGGGGCATCATCGGCGCGGGAATGTTCTATCACGTGACCATGGCCGTGACCACGCGCCTCTATCCGATCGGGCGCCCCCAGGCCTTCGCGCGGCTGACGTTTATCGGAGGGCTGGCCAGCCCGATCTACTTCCCGGTCACGGCGCTGCTGGTGGAGCTATGGGGATGGCGTGACGCGATCCGGGTTCTGGTGGTGCTGCTGATCCTCACCACCCTGCCGGCGGCCCTGTGTGTGCGTGGCGCCGCCGCGATGGGCCCGGAGCGTGCGGACGGTACCGCAGCGGCGAGCGCGGTGGGGGCGGGGAGCGGCGGGCCGGCGAGCGACCCTGCCTCCGAGTACACCAGCGTGCGCCAGGCGCTTGGGAGCCGGGAAGTGGTGCAGATGGTGGTGATGTTCGCACTGGCAATGATGGCGTTCGTCGCGCTGCAAGTGCACCATATCCCGGCGATGCAGGCTACCGGGCTGTCGCTCGCGACCGCTTCAACCCTCGGCGCGGTGCGCGGGCTCCTCTCGTTGCCGGGCAGGGCGTTCCTCTCGCCCCTGGTGGGGCGATTCGGCCTGCCCGGCGCGATCTCGGTGGCCTATCTGTCCATGCTGCTCGGCGTGGTCGCGCTCTTGGCGGCGGGCCATATTTCGCTGGTCATCGTCTTTGCCGTCGTGACCGGATTGGCCTTCGGAACGCTGGTGCCGCTACACGGCCTTTACGCCGCCGAGGTCTTCGGCGAGCGCCGCATCGGGACCCTGATGGGGGCGCAGACGGCCGTGGTGAGCGTGGCGGCGGCGGCCGGTCCCCTTATCCTCGGACTCAGCGTCGACCTGACGGAGGGCTACACCGTGGCGCTTGGCCTGGTGGTCATCCTCTTCGCGCTGGCCACGGCGCTCCTGGTCACCCGGCCGCGGCGTCGCGGCGTCTCGGCGGGGGAATCGGTGGTTGAGTAGCCGAGGGGTGAGGAGGAGCACACCATGAAAGCTCTTGTCCGGATCGTCGGAATCACCTTGGTGTTCGCTTCCCCGGCCATGGCCGCCGGGGACCCCGTGACCAAAGGGCAGGCGATCGCACGCGAGTCGGATCGCCGCGACCGCGGCTTC
>JBHICX010000493.1:0-1508 GCA_046759805.1 Kiloniellales bacterium
CGATCCCGTGGGTGGCCGGGAGGGGGAGTGGGCTGGTGCGATTCCACTCAAGTAGAACCGGCTCTAGCCCGCGGCCAAAGTCGCGATCAGGCCTCGACCGAGTGTCGCCAGGAGAACAGATCGCCCTGCAGGGTCTCTTCCAGGGCCTGCGGCGGCTCGGTTTCGACGGGCCGCGGACGTGACGGCACGCCGACCGCGTAGAGATCCTGCCGCAGCGCCGTGATGGTGGATGGATCGACCGGGTCGATCGACGTGTTGCCGCGGTCGTTGCCCACCGCGCGCACATGCGCCTCGGAGATTCTCTCGTAGTCGAGCAGGTCCGGGCTATGGGTGGTGAGCAGGATTTGCGTCCGCCTGCTGGTCTCGAACGACGCATCCACGAGCACCCTTGCGCCGCCGGGATGCAACGCCGCCTCCGGCTCTTCGATGGCGATGAACGGGGCCGCGAGCTGGCCGTCACCGGCACCCTGGAACAGCGCCGTCAGGATGCACAGTGACCTCAGCGTTCCATCCGACATGCTCGAGGCATAGAACGGCCACGGATACTTCGCCGCCTGCACCCGCTGCCGGAACACCAGCGTCTGGCTGGGTCCGAGGCTGGCTTGCTCCACCCCCTCCACGCCGGGGGTGATGGTGCGCAGGAAGGCCCGGATGCGCTCGAAGGTCGACGAATCCTCGCGGGCCAGCCGGTCGACCACGCTGGCGATGTTGCCGCCGTCACCGCGCAAGAGCCGAGCCCCGTCGTGGGGCTGGCTGCGCCGCATCTCCACCGGGCTGATGTTGTAGAAGGCCATCCGGGAAAGCGGGTCGAACAACGGCCGGAACTCATCCCGATCGGCAACGCTGGCGAGGTACAGGCGGTCGGGCTGGACGCTTTCGCTCAAGGGTGGCTCGGAGCCCACGATCCGGCCGTCCCGGACCCTGTAAAAAAAGCCCGAGACCGGCGATTCCGGCCCGGCAACCACCGCCTCCTCACGCTTCACCCGCGGCCCGCCATCGACCGCCGATCCGATCTCGAAGCTGTAGGTGGCAAACCTGCCGGCCTCGAGACGCAGCCGCAGGCTGATGGTAAAGTGCGTGGGGTGCCCGCCGGACTTCCTGCGAACCTCGCCGATGCCGCCGCGATCCCTGAGCGCGTGTTCGAGCGTGCTGCGCAACCCATCCGAAACCAGCCGCAAGGCATCGAGGAAGTTGCTCTTGCCGGATCCGTTCGGTCCGACAAGTATCGTCAGCTCCCCCAGATCGACTCGGCAGCGCGCGATGCTCTTGTAGTTCTTGAGCCTGACCGTTCTAAGGAAGATCGACATGGCAGCGCCGGTCCTGGCCGCAAAGCCATAGGATATAGCGCAACCGTCCGCCGCCCTAACGGAAATCTCCCCCCAGCCAGTCCTCTATGAGCCGCCGCGCGATCGAGTCGCGGCGCGGCAGTCGGAAGGTCTCGTCCTCCGGCGAGGCCAAGAGCTCGTCGCGGCCGCACCAGCGGGCGCTCTCCAGCTCGGCCAGGTTCA
>JBHICX010000494.1:0-1501 GCA_046759805.1 Kiloniellales bacterium
AGCCGTTGCCGCGTGGCGAGGGCTTCGTGTTCGAGGACAAGGTCGTCGGCGGCGCGATCCCGCGCAACTTCATCCCTTCGGTCGAGACCGGGATCAAGGACTACCTGTCCACCGGCCCGCTCGGCTTCCCGGTGGTCGACATCGCGGTGACGCTGTATGACGGCCAGACCCACTCGGTCGACAGCTCCGACCAGGCGTTCCGTACCGCGGGCGCGTTGGCGATGCGCGAGGGCATGCCGAAATGCGGCCCGGTGCTGTTGGAGCCGATCGTGCAGGTCACCGTGTCGGTGCCGAGCGAGCACACCTCCAAGCTGCAACGGGTTGTGAGCGCCCGGCGCGGCCAGATCCTGGGCTTCGACGCCAAGCCCGGCTGGGAGGGTTGGGACGAACTCAGGGCGTCGATGCCTCGGTCCGAGCTGCACGACCTGATCGTCGAGCTGAGGTCGCTGACGCTCGGCGTCGGCACCTTCACCTGGTCGTTCGACCATTTGCAGGAACTGACCGGCCGCCTCGCCGACCAGGTGATCGGGCAGCGCGCGGAGGCGGCGGCGAACTAGCGCCGGCATCGAGGGACGCGCCAGGTGGCCCCGAAAGCCATCGAGCGGGCGGCGGATATCCTGCTTGCGGCACGTCGGCACCGCAGGCCGATCGATGGGCTGCCGGAGGGCTTGAGCCCAAACAGCATCGATGACGCCTATGCGGTCCAGGACCGGCTAGTGCGAATGATGGCCCTGCCCGTCGTCGGCTGGAAGATCGGCTGCACCAGCCGCGAGGCGCAGGCCTTGCTGGGCATCGACCACCCGATCGCCGGTCGGGTCGTCGACGGATTCCTGTTCGACAGCCCGGCCGTGCTCTCGTCCGCGGAATACCTCATGCGCGGCGTGGAAGCCGAGTTCGCCTTCCGCCTCGCGGTCGATCTGCCGCCGGGGGCGGCGCCTTTCGGGCGCGACCAAGTATTGGCGGCGGTCGACCATTTGTACCCGGCGATCGAAATCATCGATCCGGCCTTCGCCGAGGCGGCCTGGACCCGGGTCGGGACGGCCAGCATCATCGCCGACAACTCGGCCCATGGCGCCCTGGTGCTCGGCGCCCCGCGCGACGACTGGCGGGACCGTGATCTGGCCCGCGCCCCCGTCGAGCTGCGGATCAACGGCGAGGTTCGCGGCGCCGGCAGCGGCGCCAGCGTGCTGGGTCATCCGTTGCAGGCCCTGGCCTGGCTGGCGACTGATCGGGCGCGCCGTGGCGACGGCCTCGAGGCCGGGCAGATCGTCACCACCGGCACCTGCACCGGCTTCCACATGCTCCGGCCCGGCGACCGGGCGATTGCGGACTTCGCCGACCTCGGCCAGGTGGAGCTGCGCTTCACCCGCTGAGACCCGGCCGGTCCGGCTGCGGTGAGCCGCTGCTGGACCGGTCAAACCATGAACCCTGGCGGCAGGGTATACCATCGGCCATTATGGCTGACTCCTGGCCTCCCGCTCCCCCACCCGGCCACCCATAG